>JAEZKX010000291.1 GCA_023436025.1 Pseudomonadota bacterium
ATTCGTGCTGCGGCTGGCTCTCCGCGACCATGCGCACGGCCCGTTCGATGACCTCGGGGGAAAACTTTGACTTTCTCATGGCTCCGTCTCAAGTGTAGGAGCCTCCAGGAAAGCCGGAGCGGTTCAAACCCCCCTTTACAGACATCAATGCGCAGGGGCCAACCGCGCTCTTCCCGCCAGGACAGGTTACTCGCATTGTCGGCCTCCTCAATGAAATACGCGCCCGGGCGGTCGCTTAGCGCGCTCAAGGTCGCGGTGTAGCAACCACACCCGACAATTTTAAGGAGCCGCAGTTTGGCGGCGCCGCGCCTTGTCCAGCTTGCGGTGGACGAGAGATGCCAAGGTCAGTATGTCCAGGGCGTCCTGCTCGCTCATCGACCACTCCACCTTTGCATGGTGCGCCAGCGGATTCCGGACGCAGCCGAACAAGCCGACGAGCAGACTCACGAAACCTCTCTGTTCGCCGCGGTCCGTCTCCGAGCCCAGGTTATTGATGGCGAGCAGAGGAACGTCCTCCTTGCCGAACCCAAACGCACGTTGCACGAGTTCGGCTCCGTCGCCATCGAGTCCCGAGAGAACGCGTACCTTCGATGCGATGCTCTTAGTTGCCTCGAAAACGGCATGGAAGTAGTTTTCTTGCAGGAGCTCCGCGCGACAGAATTGAAGAACGTCGGCATGTACTCCCCTGGCTGACAGTGCTGCCGAAAGCCTGTTCGCACGCTGAAGCGCTTCGCTCAGCGTCTCTGCACGATTCGCTCGGGCAACCCTTCCGTCTTCTCGCACCTGAAATCCGGACAGCAAGAGCACTGCGTTCAGGCGTTGGCGTCTGAGCTCGAACAGCGCCGGTGCACTCGTGTAGCGGACCGGCGCCATGGCGCGGTTGACCACCATGACGAGATGGTTGCCGATGCGCTTCTCGTTCTGTATGGACGCGAGTGCGTTGTACAAGCGCTTCCACTTGGTGTTCGTCGAATCAATGTCAGGAATATCCGCATCCCTGAGAATGAAGCCAATCTCAGGTCCCGTCAGTCCATCGTTGGTATCGCCTAGAACGCGCGCCACAGCCTCGATGTGCTGCGAGGGAAATGGGGCGAGAGTGTCTGCCATTTGGCTCCTCTACTGCATGCACAGCATGCGTCGCCTATCCGACTCGCGCGCATCGCAAGCGGTCGTCATACTGGCCGGCCCTTGTAGCCCGCAGGCGGATACTTCAGTTTCTTGGGCGCTTTGGCCACGGCCGTTGACTTGAAGGGAGCAGGGTCCACCTCGAAAACGCTCACCGCCACCTGGTTGTTGCCATGCACATGCGCAATGAGACGGTCTGGTTGGGGGAGCGGAATTTGGGCCGTTGACCCGCCGAATTCGCCAGAGTTCGCGAGTACGACCGGCTGATACATGTGGAAGTGCAGAGCAGCCACCATGTTGTCGAAGGTTTGCACATCCTGATTCAAGGCCGCTACCAGGAACATGTCGGACTTGTCGCGCAAGTCTGCAACTAGGTCCAAGTCCGTGGCGTCGTAGCAAATCGCGGCTGCGATGCGAGTTCGGCTCTTCGTTCCGACCGGCAACTCGAGCAATGTCATGTGAGGACGGTGTCCCTTAATGCCCATCTCGAGTTCGAGCTTCATCGGATGCTTCTTGCCTTGCCAAACATACTGAAGGCTTCTGCCATGGCCCGGAGACGCCGTTCTAATCATCCAGAGCCCTTGATTCACTGGCCCACCGCGCTTATGCGAATGCACAAAAGTGAGGCCGGTGAAGATGCTTGCTCGCAATTTGTCAGACAACCGGCGCAGGAGAGACAGATGTTCAGGGTGCACCGCCAACTCTGGAAACAAGATGACGTCGACAATTGCTTCATCCCCGCTATTTCTACCAAGCGCAATTCCCTTGGCAGAAGCCCAGGTGCGGAGCTTCTGGTTCGCAAGTTTGCAAACCTCGGCCAAGTGGCGCTTGTGCGCGGCCAGCACACCTGCCGTCCAATGAATCGGGTCCTTCGTGTCGAACTCTTCCCTTCGTGGGCGCATGGGCTGAACAATGGCGACTCGAAGCGGCCTTTCCCGAAGTGGCGCGTTGTCGTCGGTGGGTACCACGTACATTGGCGTTCGGCTTCGGCGGCCGAAGAGCGCCCGCTGCTCGGTAATGCGCTTGTCGAGAAGCTTCAGCAACTCCTTACGCGTTCGCACCTCGCCCGCCGCAGTTCCATCCTGCGCCTTGAGCTCAACGCCAGGCCACTGAAGCAGCGTGGATAGGAACCCAGAGAGCCATGGCGACACGGGACTGGGCTCGTCCATCAAACCCCGGGCGGAGTTCAGTAATCCAAACCTGCGCTTGTACCAAGTGCTGCGCAGCCCCGTATACCTGCCCACATCTTCCGTAACCAGGTACCTTCTCGTGGTGAAGTCGAACTCGCCAGTGAGAGCGGCGCGAAGAATCCGCCCGAGGCCATATAGCCATGCCTTATCGTCCGCCACCCAAGGTGGGTTCTGGTACATGGGATTCGGGAATGGGTGTGCTTCAGCTGGCGCCAGCTCCACCTGTATGAATCCGACCTCGGTCGGCAGTGCTTGTATTTCTTCCCAAGACGTGCACTTCAGAACAATGTCGCTGGGAGTCAGTCCGTTGGCAAGACTGTCCTCGATTCCCTCTGTCTGAAGCAGCGCCCGCGCCAGCATCAGCAGCCCATTCTCCTGGCCGAAGACGTTCTCGTCGTCCGCCATTACCTGCGTCAGCGACCGAGGGGCGTTTTTAACCTCGGTGCTGCGTCGCGCGGGAGGCTTGCTGCCTGCGTCGATGAGACCTATGGGAGCGTATCTCTTCCAAGTAGCCGCACGCACGCCCCGACTGGAACGAATCATCTCCAAAACCAGGTCTGGTCGACTCAGGGTAACGGTCCGCACCGCCTGCTCTTGCTGCGTTTCATCGCCTGTCTTCCGCAGTCCGTCTCTGAGCCAGACAGCGAAGCGTCTGCTGTTCGGAATCAGCTGTTGGCCCACCAGACCGAGCGGAATCGCTGCCAGCAACCGCTCGGAGTGTGCCGGCTCGTACATCATTGCGCGCTGGAGCCTCACGTACGCCAACACCTCGACTGGCATGCTCGCGTGGTGTGCGGCTAAGGAGAAGTCGCCAATGGATGACAGGTACAGGTACGCCTGCTGGAGAAGGTACCAAGGCGAAGTTGCGCGCTCGTTGATGACGCGGCGTGCAAAAGCAGCGAGGTCCTCGCGGTACCCCTCTATGTCCACAGAGTGCGGATACTCCTCCGCTTCCCGGTAGCCGGTTTCGACGGCGCCTGCCCTGAAGAGGTCCGCAGTCACGTACTCGGCGACGCGTACCTCCCGCGCCCGGTCAAGGCCCAAGACTGCTGGGGCGCCAAACAGCTTCACCGCCAGCGCTTCCACCACCGGCGCCAGAAGTGAAGGATGCGGATACAAGTCCAGGCCGCAGCGCAGAAGCAAGGCGAGCGACGGATTTTCGGCCCAGCACTTCACCAGCTTTCTTGCTGTGGACTCGAACTCGTGCGCTATGACAGCACCTTCGTTGATTCCATCGACGAGAGCTTCCTCGCGCTCCGCGGGAGCCGCTACATCGGTCATGGCCAAGCGATGGCGAAGCGTCTGCGCCAAACGAGTGGCCACAAATCGCTTTACCGTGTCGTCGCGAACGTCCGTCGTAGGGACGGCTACGGTTGCCAAGCGCAGGCGCGAGCCCCTGGGCTCAGGCCGCTCCTCAATCTGGTCCGCCATCCACAGGAGACCGTCCAATCCGCCTGCGGCTTGCACAAGCGACTCGAGGTCGAACGTGCCACTGAGCTCCGCGTTCAAAACGTCCATCAACGCAGACATGTTGCTCTGCGCTGAAATGGAACGGTATGGCGTTATGGTGCGCTTGTGGTCGTCGCTCGAAAGCTTGAGCGCGTGCTTGGCGTCAAGTCGCTGGCAATGCGCCGCGAGTTCCGTTTCGACGAAATACGCCACCTGCGCCAGGATTTTGTCCAGCAAACCTGCCTGGGCCTGCGCCTCGACCACAATGCGGATGTCATCTACATAGCGGCTGTAATCGAGAACCTTGACCTCGCCTGGAAGCGCGTGGCCGCTCTTGACGGCTTCGTGCATTGCGCGGTCGAACCCAATCATGTAGGCGTTCGCCAGAAAGCCGGAGGCCACTAGGCCTTGCGGCAATCCCAGATTCAGCGTCTTATCATCGGCTCCCCCAATGAGCGGCGCGTGCGCTTGGTCTTCGTCACGCCACCTCCAAGAGAAGATGCGGCTGGTCCGCACCCAGAACTCTTCGTCCGCCCAGAGATGTTGCGGCTTGCCGGTCCTGGTACGGTGCGCCAACTCAAGGTTCCGGAGTTCCCGAACGAGGGCTGCGGCGTCAATGCAGTCGAAGAACGACTTTATGTCCAATGAGACAACGAAGAGTTCCCGTCGCTTCGGCACTTGCGCGACGAGCTCGGCGCAAATCCGGCGGGGCCTGGCCAAAAATAGCCGGTAGTCCTGAAAGTACTGCCGATAGGTGCGCCCGTTTCCCCAGGAGAAATGCGCTTGAGGGTGATGTTCTGGAGAGGGGGCCTCCCATCGGCAATCGAGTCGGTTCCCGTAGCTGACGGTTCCGGCTTCGCGTGCCTTCCAGAGGTCCGTCTCGCTTGAGTCGCCTTGGGCTGACTCAACGGCTTCCGCTAGACACATCATCACCGCTGTTGCTAATGTTTGGTCGCGGATACTGAGATGAGCAAGGGGGCGAAGTTTCTGAGCTGAGCCAGCGTCCTCCTCGGCCGGTGCTGAGTTCGCCGACTTAGGCCTCCAGTCGTCGAACGCCGGGTCTGGGCCTACGTCATCCCAGTTCACGTCCGTCAGACTCTCAATCGAGGGCTGGGGTGGCTTCTCCGCGAATTCCCATCTCGCGTTCTTGGGTGCCGGCACGAGTAGCAGCGGAACTGGCGAGAAGGTCTGGAGTTGCACATCCGTCGACCAAGCAGCAAGTCTTGCCTCTAAGTCGATGGTCGATACGTCCAAGTCGAGCACATCTGCATACCAGTTGTGCCTACGAATGAAGGCGTGGGACTTCTTCCAAGCCTGCGAGAGCACCACCACGTCAGACAGATACCGTCCTTGGGGCGCCAACTCCAGGTAGTCATTCCGAACAATCGCCATCCAGTTTCCTCCTTCGAGCTATGCTGCTTGTCCTGTTCTTTGCTCTTTGCCTCGCGTCGAAGCGATTTCCTGTCGCAGCTTCCTCATGGGAACAGTGACTGCGCCTCGGCCGGCGCCGCGCTGAACTCCTGAAAGGGTTTGTCCCAGTCTTCGTATGGGAAGGACTCTCGTACTCGCTTCTGGAAGTCCACACTGCTAAGCATCTGGTAGGTCACTCCCTTCGTGACCAGTTCCAGCTTCATGTCACCGACCAGAGAGGCCGCAGAAGGGAAAACACGACCCAATTCGAGGTCAAGGTACCGTCGAAGAATGTCGACTGTGGGTTTGCCACTAAGTTGCGCGGTGAGCGCTTGGGGCGGTGACGCTTTGACCGCTGGCAGGAGACCTTCCACCAGCTTCTTTCTGGATGTCTCGAGTTCTTTGTCCAATCGCTCCACGACTTTCTGCCTGAAGTCCGCGATGACAAGATTGACAGCATCCACTTCTTTCACCAAGGCTTCTCGCTTAGACCGAAGAATGACGTTGCCGAGGCTTTCACCCAAGGAGCGCGTGTACCTTTCACGCAAGCTCCGAACGCGGCGGTCAATCTCACCGGCTTCCTTTGCGACTTTGCTGTCGTCGCTGACGAGCTTGAATGTCGTTAGCAGGCGGCTGGCAGTTGCGTCATCGCGCGTTGCGAGCACGAGGTCCTTCGGGAGTTGAACCGTGTGCCGTGCAATGTGAAGGCCAGTGAGACGAAGGTCAATGAACTCTACGAACGCATTGAAGACGTTGACCTTGCGAGCCAAGTCGAACTTCTGCGGCGGGTTTGCGTCAAGCGACGCTTTCACATGCTGGACCTGCTGCGTGGTCAGGGCCTTCTGCCCGAGCTCCGGTGCGGGTAGAGGTTCAAGGGGCGTCGTTGGCGGGCAGAGGGCGGCGAGAGTCTCCCGTGTTTGCTCGGGATGCAATACAAGCGCATTTGCCCCTACGTGGTGGTCATCTTGAGTCTCAACGAGGAGGGGTGGTGTGAAGAATGCGAAGCCGTCGTCGTCGCAAATGAGTATGCACGTACGCAGGCCGGCTTCTGCGCGGACGTCAACGTCGCCTTCGTTAAGCATTTCGACCGAGTCGATGTCGCCGTATCCCATGCGTGCAGTCATGTCCGTGACGTCGAGAATGACCCGCACCGAGGGCCTTCCCAGTTCACGTCTTGCGTTCACGAGCGCCGCGGCAACCGGCTGCTGGAGGCCTGGGGCGGCGAAGACTACTCGTTTGCGCGCTGCGTGGATGGCATCCACGACCTGCTGACCACTCAGATGTGTGAAACAACGCGAACCCATCGGCGCCTCCAGCCTAGCTCTTGTGTTACACATTGTGCAGCAGAGTCTGTGTAGGTGGCGCTCCTCTCCGAAAGCCTCGGCTCTATATGACGCGCTAGAAGCGCTCCACGAAGGTGACTGCGCGTGTGCCGGGCCTAAACGTCCGGCGAGATGCGACCACCATTACGTCAAGTGCGGAGGGCACCGTCATTGGCGAGGCTTGGTTTCTCCTGATTAGGCGCCTCCCTGAGGTCTGACCGCTGTCTTAGCAACGGTGGCTGTCCCTATGAACCTTGCCCCAGTGGGAACGTCAAGCAGGGAGACTAAGCGGCCGCGCGGGACCGGTACTCCGCGTGGGCGGAGAACGCCCCGGCGGTGAGTTCCACATCGCCGCGGGCAATGCCGGTTTGCCTTGCTGCATCTTCCCACCCATCGACCGCAGAAGCGACCTCTTCAACAATCTGCTTTCCACGTTCTTCAGTGAGCCCATAGAAGGCGGCAGTGGTCAGAACCGTTTCGAGACTCGGACGGTTGTCCGCGTCGTCGATGTTGAGGACGTGTTCTGCCTTGTCGATATTCGGGTTGACGTCAAAGGCCGGTGCCAAGCGCCAGCCCGTCTCCCCCAGGACGAATCCGTGGTTGCGCAGGTGGTCGTCCCTGTTCCCAATGGCCACATTGAACGCGACTCTACGGAACAGCTGCTCCAAGTCCGCATCCGCGTGTGCACCGTCGCCCTTTCCCCGAAGGAACTGGGCCAGCTCCAGATAGCTTGTGCCCTCGCTCTGCTCCTTACGAAGCAAGGTCATCGCGGAGGCATAAAACCGGCGCGTGCCGTTGACGCGGTCAAAACGCTGCACGCAGAACGTGTGGAACTCGTTGTTCAGGCGCACTGCCTTCGCGGCAGGAACATCCACTCCCGCCTTCACCGCGAGACCGTGCACCATGTGCTCCCATGCACCGATGTCCCGGTCGTCGTCTTGCGCGGGGAACTTGCCAATCCACAGGGAGCCATCCGCCTCAGTGAAGTTGGCTTTCGGCCGTGCGCCACCCAGGGACGCACCAGGAGCGACCAACACGGCCAGCCACCTGCGCAGCGCGTCAAGGTCGTCGATTCGGCGGCTGCTTAGCTGATAGGCGACCGCCTCCAGCTCGCGCAGGGTGGTGATGGGCGGTGCTGCCATTTTCTCGTTGCCCAGGAACTCCTCGGTGCCGGCAAGCCGAAAACGCAGCGCGCCCTGCCGGGTGAAGTCCTGTACCCCGATGAGGAAGTCCCAGGCGTACAGCGTCCGCGGCGTGCGTTTCTCGTCCTTGGCTTGGAGCGCCTCGCGACGCTTCATCAGCGTTTGGCCCCACCGGTCAGGCGACGAGTCCAGGAAGATGCCGAAGTTGCCCAGTTCGGGTTTGGGAAAGAACGGCGCCTCGTCCAGGGAGAGGTCCGGGTCGAGCGCAAACGCGCGCGCATCGCGCAGCCACGCCCGCTCGTAGTGGAATCGGATTTGGCCGCGGTCGTGCGCCAAGGTGCCCACCAGGCATGGCGGCCCGAGGTCGCAATCGAGCCAGACCTCCAAAGCGTTGTCTTGACCGCTCATGACCCGCTCCCAGTGCCGTCGGTGCGGCCGGCAGGAACCTGCGGCACAGTGGCGGCAGCTCGCCGGCGTCTCGGCGCTGACGCGGGCGCTTCAAGTGCCAAGTCCTGCAGCTTGCGGCCCACTCTGTCGTCGGCTGCCAGTGCATTGATGTCCGCCTCGAGACCCAGGACCGCCATGACTCGCATGTAGGTGCCCAAGGTTGCTCCCGCGTCGCCCGCCTCCACCTTGTAGAGGGAGGTCCTTGAGATGCCCGCACGCTGAGCTACGACCGCGTTGCTCAGCTTTCGCCGCATGCGGGCGAGCTTCAGCCGCTCTCCCAACTGGGAAAGCAGCTTCTGCTCCTGCGGGAAAACAATGGGAGGTTTGCGCGGCATCCGCCATTATAGACAATTTCAGCCAATATTGTCCATAATAGCGGACGGAAGAACTAGGAACGAACAAGCGGGCAAGCGAGTGGTGTGTCGCGGCCGTTGCCTTGACACCATGCCGGAGCCCGCTCGCGCCACCGCGCGCGAACGGCAGCGCCGCCTCCTCGTCGTATTCCGCGCCCGGCGCCGAGGCGCCGGCATCCGGCCCCACGTGCTGACCCTGTGACCACCCGCCTTATCGCCGTGCCACGTAGGCCGCGAAAATGGCCGCGCTCACCTCCCGCAGCTCCTTCCTTCCCTGCAGGACTTCGCGCTGCCTGCCTTGCCGCTCCAGCCCCAGCAGTTCCAGCACCAGCCGCATCGCCTGCTCGGGCGGCTGGTGGTCGCCGCGCTGGGCGGCGGCGAGCAGGGGCGCCAGGCTGGGGCGCTCCGTCAGCAGCCACGCCGGGAACCAGCCCAGGTCCTCCACGCCCGCGCCACCGTCGAAGCGCTCCTCGAAGGCGTCGCGCAGGCGCCGCAGCAACGGGTCGTCCAGCGACTGCAGCACGGCGTCGAGGCGCTCGCAGGACATCCATGCGAGCTCGGCCAGCAGGGCCCAGGTGCCGTCCAGCCCTTGCAGGTGGTAGCGCGCCTGCGCCATCCAGGCGAGCGGCGCGGGCTTGCGGCGCCAGGATTCGATCCGCTCGACGCAGGCAGCGGCTTCGGTCCAACGGGACGCAAGGAGCCACAGCGGAATAGCGTGGTCTGCGGGACGGCGAGCATCGAAAGAAAGGGCCGCGGCGCGGTGCGCCACTTCGCCCCAGCGGACGGCAAGCCATGCGGATGCGGCGGCGCCGAGGACCCGGGCGGCGGCCGGTGCGATCGCCTGCGCCATGGCTGCACGCGCGGCAGCCAGATCGTCGTGGCGGATGAAAGCAGGGCCCAGCCGCTGGTCCAGCGCGCCCACCAGGACCTCCACATGCGACAGCGTCTCATCCCGGGGAAAATCGGCCCGCAGGAGCGTCGCGGCAGCGCGCGCGGCGCCTGCATCACCGCGCATCAACGCATTGGCGACGTCGTTGCGCAGCTGGACGTCACGGCCGTCGTTGAAGATGTCGAACTGCATGGTGAGGGCAAACTCTAGCGCGAGGCGGGCGACACCGATGGTGCGCAGTCCTGGCGGCCTGCGCACCCTGCGACACGAAGGGGCCTCGGATGTCAGGCGTGCGGCTCCAGATCGGCTCCATTCTGGCGCCACGGCGGGAAGGGGTCCAGCCGCCCACGGCTAGGGGCGAAATCCACGGGGAAGCCCGTTCGCTCAACAGGCAAAATCTCCCCATGACCACCCTCCCTT
The DNA here is from genome assembly GCA_023436025.1 of Pseudomonadota bacterium. Classification (GTDB taxonomy): domain Bacteria; phylum Pseudomonadota; class Gammaproteobacteria; order Burkholderiales; family Burkholderiaceae_C; genus Ramlibacter. Next base: position 9,748 of record JAEZKX010000291.1, read on the forward strand.
TGCCGGACGAACCCGAAGCCGGCACCTTCGAGGGCTACTTCCGCGATCCCTCCCTGGCTGCCGAATCGGCGCTGGCCTGGACGCTGGGCCAGCGCGGCGACGTGCTCGATGCCTTGCGTGGACTGTTCTCCGGCAGCGCCGCCGCCGCCCGCCTGCGCCTGTGGGCCTTTCTCGAACTGGCCGCGCAGCCACAGGGCCGGCTGCAGCGCGACGACCTCAACCAGCTGTTCCACGCGCTCAGGCCCGACGCGCTCGACATGGTGCTCAAGCGCCTGCGCGATCTGGGCCTGCTGGTCTGGGATGCCACCGCGCAGGACTACCACCTCTCGGCGCTGTCCCAGCAGGTGCATGCGCTGCTCGCGCCGCTGGCGCGCACGGCCAGTGCCGACGACGAGATGGCGGCCCTGCTGGCGCAGGTGGCCGGCGCGCAGGCGCTGGGACTGTCGGACCCGAGCCAGGTGAAGCATCTGCACGCGCAGCTCGCGCGCCTGCACGATGCGTTCGCCGACGCCATCGCCAGCGGCTCCGAGGCCCGCTTGCGCGAGGCACAGCCGCGCTTCGAGCGCGCGCTGCGGCTGGTGGAGCGCGCCGGCGAGGCGCTGACGGCCCTGATCCGCAGCGAGCACCAGGACGCGCGACTGGAACGCGAGGCCCGTGCACTCGGTGGCGCGCAGGCGCGGCTGCTGGCCATGGCCAGCCAGTTCACGCGCGCGCTGCAGCAGGCCGACCGCCAGCGCGTGACGCTGGGCAGCACCGGCATCACCAGCTCCGACGTGCGCCACTGGCTGCAGTCGCATCCCGCGCCGCACGCGTTGCTGGGCGATGCGCTCTCCTTCGGCGTGCGCCCGGTGTTCGTCAGCCAGCACGATCTGCTGGACGTGGCCGAAGGCGAGTTCGAGCGCGACCGGCCCGACCCGCAACGCGCCGCCGGCCTGCCGCCACCGAGCCAGGCGGTGGAAGGCACGATGGAGACGCTGCGCATGCCGGTGGAACTCGAAGCGCTGATCGCGCAGCTGGCGGACTGGTCCGCCGGCACCGAAGCGCCGCCCGGCCCGCGGCCCATCGCCGATGCCGTCATCGGCGGCCGCTTCGCGCAGGCCGCCTACCGCATGCAGCTGCTGCCGCTGCTGGGCGATGCCCAGGCGCGCTCGCTGCAAGGGCAGACCGGCGACCTCGCACGCGCGCCCTGGCGCGCCGTGCTGGAGCCCGCCGCGCAAGCCTTGAACGATTCCGAAGTGGCCCTCCTGAGCGTCGGCCACCTGCATCCCGAACAACCTGCCCCATGACATCGCCTCCCGACGACGCCGCGCTGCTGGCGGCCGAACTGCTGGCGCGCCGCTGGCTGCCCCGCCAGCACCCGCGCGTGCGCCGCGCCCTCATCGACGCCGACCTCTGGCAATCCGTGCAGGAGCGCCTGGGCCAGGTGGGCCTGCGCCTGGTCGACAACATCCATGCCGACCACGTGGCGGTGGCCCTGCTGCGCAGCGCCGAAGCCAGCGTGTTCGGCGAAGCGGCGCTGGACGCCAACAACAACGTCGACCTGCCGCGCGACGCCGTCTCGCTGCTGGTCGTGCTGTGGTCGCTGATCGTGCTGCCCAAGCGCGAGCGGCAGGCGGCGCGCGCGGCGAGCGCCGAAGTCGACGCGCAGAACGAGATGTTCAACACCGACCGCCCCATGCCTGCCGCCACCGCCGTGAGCCCGCTGGTTTCGTACAAGGCGCTGCTGGCCGACTTCGGTGCGCAGCTCGGAAAGAAGACCCGCATGGACGGCAACCTCAAGCGGCTGGAAACGCACGGCTTCATCGTGCGCCGCGGCGACGACATCGCCGAAGGCCCCTTGCTCGACCTGCTGCTGGACTACGACGCGCTGGCGCCGCGCGTGCTCGATGGCGCGCTCAGCGACGTGCTGGCACGCACCCGCGCGCAGGCCGAGGCCGAAGCATCCGCGCCCGAAGAAGGGCAGGCCTGATGTTCCACCTGCAAAGCCTCGAACTGCTGCAGTGGGACTACTGCCAGCGCCTGACGCTGCCGCTGGATGGCGCGATCATCACCGTGGCCGGCCCGAACGGATCCGGCAAGACCACGCTGCTGGATGCGCTGCGCACGCTGCTCGGGCTCGAATGCTCGGGCGGGCGCAGCTACAAGACCTATGCGCGGCATGCCAATGCCGACACCACCTGGCTGCGTGCCTGCGTCGACAACCGGCCGCGCGGCCGCCAGATGTCGAGCCGGCCCTTCGCGCGCAACCTCTTGTATGCCGACCAGGTCACGCTGGCCTGCCGCATCGACCGCAACGGCGGCGACTGGCAGCGCCGCTACCAGATGGTCGAGGGCGACGTGCCGATCGAAACGCTGGTCAACGCGCCGGACAAGGACTGGCTGGGCGTGGAGAACTGGCGCAAGCGGCTGGAAGGCGCGGGCCTGTCGCGCGCCATCGCGCGCGTGCTGGCGCTGGAGCAGGGCCAGACCGACCGCCTGTGCGAATACTCGCCCAAGGAGCTGCTGCGCCTGGTGTTCGACGTGTTCGGCGACCAGGAGGTGCTGGACCGCTACGAGGAAGCACGCAAGCACCAGCGCGAACTGGCGGTGGAAGTGGAAGCCGCCGAACGCGACCTGGCGCACGGCCGCGCGCAACTGGCGCACCTGGAAGGGCGCGTCAACCTGTACCGCGCCCACCAGGCGCGGCTGCGCGAACGCGAGCTGCTGGCCACCGAAGTCATTCCCGTGCTGGCGTGGCACGAGGAACGGCAGGACGTGACGGCCAAGCTGCGCGAGCTGCACCGCCAGCGCGTGCACCATGCCGGCGAGCGCAGGCAGCGCGCGGAGTACAAGGAGAAGCTGCTGGGACTGTTGCGCGAGCAGGGCGAGGCGGCCGAACGCGTGCGCCAGCTGGCCGCGGACAAGGCCGCTGCGCAACGCGCGCAACAGGACGCGCGCGAGGTCGAGAAGCCGGTCGAGGAGCTCGTCAAGCGGGCCGACGAACTGCAATCACTCGCTGCCGTCGAAGGCGACGCCGGCCAGCTGGCCGAGCGCGTGCGCGCGCTGGAGCAGCGCAAGTCCGAACTGGGCACGCAGTGGCACCAGCTCAGCGAGCAACGCGCCAGCGCGCAGCAGGCGCTCGACGCGCTGCAGGGCAAGCGCCAGGCGCCGCCGCCGATCGAAGTCGAGGGCTTCCTGCGCGTGCTGCGCAAGAACGACATCGCCCACCACGTGGTGGCCGACGTCGTCGAGATCACCGACGAACGCTGGCGCGCTGCCGCCGAGGGCGTGCTGCGCAGCGCGCGCTGGGTGGTCGTGCTGCAGCAGCCACAGGACGCGGCGCGCGCGATGGCGCTGGCCGAACGCGAGCGCTATCGGCACTACGTGGTGAGCGAATCGGCCGATGCGCCGACGCGTCCCGACCCCGCCAGCCTGCTGGCCGTCATGCGCTTCTCCGCGCCCATGCCAACGTGGCTGCTCAAGCAGCTGGAGAACATCCGCCGCGTGGAGAGCACCGAGGAAGGCGTGCGGCAAGGCGGCACGTGGATCACGCCCCAGGCCTACTTGCGCGAAGAACGCGGCGGGCGCAGCGTGTGGGTCGACCCGGCGCAGCACCAGTTCGGCGTCGCGGCGCTGGCCGCGCGCCGCGAATCGATCGAGCGGCGGCTGGCCCAGGTCGACCGCGAGCTGATGGCGGTGGCGCAGCAGCAGCAGGACGTGAACCGGCAGCTCAAGGCCGCCATCGATGCAGGCCAGGGCCACCGCGCCGCCGAGGAGCTGGCACGGCGCAGCGAAGAGTTCGAGCAGGCGCGTCGCCAGCTGCCTGCCTTGAAGCAGCTGCGGGTGGACGCCAGCCACCGCTGGCAGGCGCTCGACGGCGAGTACACCAAGGCGGTGCTGGTGCAGTCACATGTGAACGCGAGCTATCTCGAAACGCAGAACCGGCTGACGGCAAGCGAGCGCGAAGCCGAGCGCCACCTGCGTGAATGGCAGGAGCGCTGCGACGCCCAGCGCGCCCGCGCCGCCAGCTCGCGCGCGCAGAAACTGCGTTTTCCCGCACGCTGGATCGCCCCCGAGGCGCTGGCGTCGCTGCGGGACCGCTACGGCAATGCGACCCAGGCCAGGCTGCGCGACGAGGCGATCGCGCAGGAGCTGGCGCAAGGCCAGTGGGAAACCGACGCCACCGTGGAAGAGAAGCACACGCTGATGCAGGCCACGGTCGGCAGCCAGCAGCTGCAGCTCGAACAGCGCAAGGCCAGCAACGAAGCCGCGGCGGTGGCCGTGGACAACGCGCGCGCCCGCTACATCGACGTGCTGCGCGCCACCGTGCGGCGCTATCGCAAGAACATCGTCGAGCTGGGCCAGCTGGCGGGCGTGGAAGTCAATGCCGACCTGCCGCACCTGGACAACGACGATTCGGTGCTGCGGCAGGCGGAGCTGAAGGTCAGCTTCAACTTCGACGGCAAGGGCCAGATCGGCCTGAACGACGGCGAGGCATCGGGGGGGCAGCAGGTGATCAAGTCGCTGATCCTGCTGGTGGGGCTGTTGAAGGACGACGAGATGACGGGCGGCTTCGTCTTCATCGACGAGCCCTTCGCCCACCTGGACGTGCGCAACATCCAGCTGGTGGGTCACTTCCTCAAGTCGACGCGCGCGCAGTACGTTCTGACGACGCCGATCACGCACAACGTCGAAGTGTTCGAGCCGGCCGACATCACGCTGGTGACATCGAAGAAGCCGCGCGATGCGCGCTGGGCGCCGCCGATCGGCGTGCTGCAGCGGCGGGCCGCCTGAACGCGCGATGACGCAATGGCTCGACACGCAGCGGGGGCGCGAACGGCGCGAGCGCAGCGCGCCCGGGCCCGTGCCGGACCAGGCGCCACTGCTCGACGCCGATCATGCCGCCTTGCTCAGGCGCTGGCTGCGAGGTGATCACGCGCGCCGTGGCCGCTCCGTGTTGCTGCAGGAGGCGGGTCCGCTGGGAATCGAGCGCGCCGAAGCCTTGTGCGACCTCTTGCTGCACGGCGGATGGATCGCCAGGCGCGAGCGGCTTGTGGGCGGATCCTGGCAGTGGGAAGCCATCGTGTGGCGCGATCTGCCGCGGCTGCAGGCGCTGCTCGGCGTCGAGAGTCGGAGGCAGCGTGAGGGCGAACGCCAGTCACGGCTAGACGATGCCGCGGCATGGCTGCAGAAGCGTCGCGCGGCAACCGCCGCGGCCGCGGTGGATCCGGACCTGCTCGACGAACTCACCCGCGCGCTGGAGCTGTTGCGCAACGACAAGGCCTTGAGACTGGACCTGCTCAAGGTCCGCCTCCAGCTGCTGCAGGCGGTGGCGAACTGGCACGACATGGGCGCCCAGGGCTCGCGCCGCGACTTCGCCCTGCGCGCCCGCGATGGGACGAAATCCGTGGGCGACGCCGACTGGCGTTGGCTGGAGACGTCTTTCGACCTCGAGCGGCTGCGCATCGCCCGCTTCGCGCCGGTGGCGTGGCTGGCGGGAGACCTGCTGCTGCACTGGGGCGAGCAGCGCATGCACCTGGGGAGCCTCCACTTCGTCGCCTTGCCCATGGCGGACCTGCGTCGCTCGAGCGCCGCGCACGGCGTCACCCGATGGTGGCTGATCGAGAACCGCGCCAGCTTCGAACGGCAGGCCGAGGCGCGGGAGCCGGGCACGCTGGTCGCCTGGATGCCGGGGCGCCCGTCGAACGCCTGGCTCGAGGGCATCGCGCACCTCCTGGATCTGGCGCCCGCGCCCGCCTGGATCAGTGCCGATGCCGACCCCGCGGGGGTGGACATCGCCTGCACGGCGGGCGCTCTGTGGACCCGTCGCGGACTTGCCTGGCAGGCCCACCAGATGGAGGCGGCACAACTCACGTCGGCGGCCCAGTACTGGCCCTTGAACGAACACGACCACCGCCTGCTCGCCGCGCTGATGGCGCGCCCCGATCTGCCGGCGCAGTTGCGCGAGCTCTGCCAGGCCATGCTGGCGCAGGGGCGGAAGGCGGAACAGGAGGCCTGGGTGTGAAGAACGCGCGAGGGCCCGGGCAGCGGGTTGATCAGCGCAGGGCGGACGGCAGGGCGGCCGACTGCGGCGGGCGGGCCGCCGCCGGGGTGGCGTCCGCGAGGCACAATCCCAATCCCCAAGAACGATTCGGAGACATTCCATGGCTTTTCCCTCCCGCCGCCGCGTCCTCGCGGCCGCCGCCCTCCTGTCCCTTCCCCTCGTCGCGCCCCTCGCCCACGCCCAGGCCTGGCCCGACAACAAACCCATCCGCATCGTCGTCGGCTTCGCCCCCGGCGGCTTCACCGATGTCCTGGGTCGCCTGATCGGCCAGAAGCTGTCGGAGCGTCTCAGCACCCCGGTCGTCATCGAGAACAAGCCTGGTGCCGCCGGCACGCTGGGCGCGGACCTGGTGGCCAAGGCGCGCCCGGACGGCCACACGCTGCTGCTGGCGCACAGCAATTCCAACTCGGTGGCGCCGGCGCTGTATCCCAAGCTGCCGTACAACATCCTCACCGACTTCACGCCCATCATCCCGGTGGCCAACACGCCGCTGCTGCTGACGGTCAACCCCAGCGTGCCGGCCAGGAACGTGACCGAGTTCGTGGCCCTGGCCAAGAGCAAGCCGGGCGGCCTGCGCTATGCATCGTCGGGCGGCGGCAGCGCGCAGCACCTGGCGGCCGAGCGCTTCTCGCTGGCGACCGGCACGCAGATGACGCACATCCCCTACAAGGGCAGCGGCCAGGCCATCGTCGACCTGCTGTCCGGCCAGGTGGAACTCAACTTCGAGAGCCCGCCCAACGTGATGACGCATGCCAAGGCCGGCAAGCTGCGACTGCTGGCCATCACCAGCGACAAGCGCTCCCCGCTGCTGCCCGAGGTGCCGACCATGGCCGAGGCCGGCGTGAAGAACGCCGAGATGCTGCAATGGTTCGCGGTGATGGGCCCGGCGAAGATGCCCGCCGACATCACCCGGCGCCTCAACACCGAGATCGGCGCCATCCTGAAGATGCCCGAGGTGCAGGAAAAAATCGCCTCGCAGGGCGGCGAGATCATGGGCGGGTCGTCCGAGGACTTCGCGAAGTTCCTGGCCACCGACAGCGCCGCCTTCGCGCGCCTGATCAAGGAAGCCAAGATCACGCTGGAGTGATGCGGGGATGACGCTCAAGACTTCCGACCTCTGCGACGCCTGCGACGAGGCGCTTCCCTGCGCCTTGCCGTTTCGCGGCTGGGGCCAGCGCCGCGCCTTCGCCGGCAACATCCGCACGCTGCGCGTGCGCGAAGACATCGCGCTGATGCGCGACGCCGTCAACCAGCCGGGCCACGGCCAGGTGCTGGTGGTCGACGGCGGCGGCTCGCTCGCGCGCGCGCTCTTCGGTGACGTGATGGCCGGCGTGGCCAGCCGCAACGGCTGGGCCGGCCTGGTGTTCAACGGCGCCATCCGCGACGGCCACGAGGTCGACGGCATGGACATCGGCGTCAAGGCGCTGGGGACCGTGCCCAAGCGCGGCACGCGCACCGGCGCCGGCGAAGTGGACGTGCCCGTCACCTTCGGCGGCGTCACCTTCGTGCCGGGCCGGCGCCTCGTGGCCGACGACGACGGCGTGATCGTGCTCCCCGAGGGCGTGACCGAGTCCGACATCCGCGTGGACGACGTGGTCGCGGCCACCGCCGCCTACGCCGGCAGCGCGGCACCCAAGAAGTAGCCGTGGCGCGCACGCTGTACCGGCGCATCGTCGATGCGCACACCGTCCGCACGCTGGGCGACAAGGGCCAGGTGCTGCTATACGTGGACCGCCAGGTCCTCAACGAATACACCAGCCCGCAGGCCTTCGCCGCGCTGCACGCGGCCGGCCGCACGGTGTGGCGGCCGCGCTCCACCATCGCGGTGGTCGACCACGTGAACCCCACCACGCCGGAGCGCAGCGCCCGCACCATGGTGATCGCCGACGCCGAGCGTTCGCTGCAGGTGCGCATGCTGGCCGACAACTGCCGGCGCCACGGCATCGAGCTGTACGACATGCTGGACGCCAACCAGGGCATCGAGCACATCGTGGCCAGCGAGCAGGGCCTGGTGCTGCCCGGCATGGTGATGGCCGCGGGCGACAGCCACACCACCACGCACGGCGCCATGGGCGCCCTGGGCTTCGGCATCGGCAGCAGCGAGATCGAGCACCTGCTGGCCACGCAGACGCTGGTCTACACCGTGCAGAAGTCGATGCGGGTCGAGGTGCATGGGCGCCCGGGCTTCGGCGTCACCGCCAAGGACCTGGTGCTGGCGCTCATCCGCCAGATCGGCGCCGACGGCGCCTCGGGCCACGTCATCGAATACACCGGTGAGGCCATCCGCGCGATGAGCGTCGAGGGGCGCCTGACCTTGTGCAACATGAGCGTGGAGGCGGCGGCGCGCGGCGCCATCGTCGCGCCCGACGAAGTGCTGTTCGACTACCTGCACGGCCGCCGGCGCGTGCCGCAAGGCCCCGCCTGGGACCAGGCCGTCGCCCACTGGCGCACGCTGCGCAGCGACGACGACGCGGTGTTCGACCGCACGGTCTCGCTGGACGCCGCGGCGATCGCGCCCATGGTGACCTGGGGCACCAGTCCCGACCAGGGCGCCTCCATCGACCAGGCGGTGCCGGATCCGGCCACGGAACCGGATGCGACGAAGAGACGCAGCGCCGAGCGCGCGTTGGCGTACATGGGGCTGCAGCCGGGGCAGAAGCTCGACGGCCTGCCCATCTCGCATGCCTTCATCGGTTCATGCACCAACAGCCGCATCGAGGACCTGCGCGACGCCGCGCGGGTGCTGCGCGGCCGCCGCGTGGCGGCCGGCGTGCGCGCGCTGGTCGTGCCCGGCTCGACGCAGGTGCGCCTGCAGGCCGAGGCCGAGGGCATCGCCGAGGTGTTCCGCGCCGCCGGCTTCGAATGGCGGCAGGCCGGCTGCTCGATGTGCGTGGCGATGAACGACGACCACCTGGTGGCCGGCGACCGCTGCGCCTCCAGCACCAACCGCAACTTCGAAGGGCGGCAGGGGCCCGGTGCGCGCACCCACCTCATGAGCCCGGCGATGGTGGCGGCCGCCGCCGTGACGGGCGCGCTGACCGATGCGCGCCAGCTGATGCCGCAGGCGCGATGAGCGCCGCACCATTCCCCGAAGAGCGTCCGCTGCACCGGCGCGGGCGCGAGGCCATCCGATGACCATCCAGCCTTTCAAGAGCCTCAGCGGCGTGGCCGCGCCGCTGCCCATGGCCAACCTCGACACCGACCAGATCATGCCCAAGCAGTTCCTGCGCGGCGTGGACCGGGAGAGCGGGCTGGCCGAGGGCTTCCTGCACGACCTGCGCTTCGCGGCGCCGGGCGTGCCGCGGCCGGACTTCGTGCTCAATCGCGCGCCCTGGACCCGGGCCAGGATCCTGGTGACCGGCCCCAACTACGGCTGCGGCTCCAGCCGCGAGCACGCGGTGTGGGGCATGCGGCAGCTGGGCATCGCCTGCGTGCTGGGCTCGACCTTCGGCGGCATCTTCGCCGACAACTGCGCCCGCAACGGCGTGCCGGCGGTCATGCTGCCGGTGGCCGAAGTCGAGCGCCTGCTGGCCCTGGCGGCCGACCCGGCCACCTGCGAGATGTCGGTGGACCTGGTGCGCCAGGAGATCGTGACACCGGGCGACGGCCGCACGCTGCCCTTTGCCTTCGATCCGCTGCTGCGCGACATGCTGCTCAAGGGCCTGGA
>JAEZKX010000319.1 GCA_023436025.1 Pseudomonadota bacterium
GTGGCCGACATCCGCAACGTGGTCGAAGGCGACCTGTCGCCCGACGGCAAGGGCCGCCTGGCCATCGAGCGCGGCATCGAGGTGGGCCACATCTTCGTGCTGGGCACCAAGTACAGCGTGCCCATGAACGCGACCTTCCTCGACGAGGATGGCAAGCCCAAGCCCTTCCAGATGGGCTGCTACGGCATCGGCATCACGCGCCTGCCGGCGGCGGCCATCGAGCAGAACAACGACGAGCGCGGCATCATCTGGCCGGACGCCATCGCGCCGTTCACGGTGGTGGTGTGCCCCATCGGCATGGACCGCAGCGCCGAGGTCAAGGCGGCGGCCGAAAAGCTGTACGGCGAGCTGCTGGCCGTCGGCGTGGACGTGATCCTCGACGACCGCGGCGAGCGTCCCGGTGCGATGTTCGCCGACTGGGAGCTGATCGGCGTGCCGCACCGCGTGGTCATCTCCGACCGGGGCCTGAAGGAGGGCCAGCTGGAATACCAGCACCGCCGCGACAGCGCGGCCACCAAGGTGCCGGCGGCGGAAGTCTTCGCCTTCTTGAAGGGGAAACTCGCAGCGTGATCAAGCGCCGCCACTGGCTCGGCGCCGGCGCCGCCGGCCTGGTGCTGGGGCCGGGCGCGGCGCGGGCCGGTGCGCAGCTCGAGGAGCCGCTGGCCGATTCGGTGCGCACGGCGCTCAGTTCGGCCATCGCCAACAGCGCGCCGCCGATCCCCCACTTCAACGACACCGAGGCGCGGCTGGCCTACCTGCGCTGGCTGGGCTTCGCCAGCGGGCGGCTGCGCCGGCGCAAGCCGGACTGGGACGAGCGCCGCGAGTTCCTGCAGACGGTGTGGTACGAGTCGCGCCGCGCCGGCCTCGACACCGGCCTGGTGCTGGGCCTGATCCAGGTCGAAAGCGCCTTCCGCAAGTTCGCCGTCAGTTCCGCCGGCGCGCGCGGCTACATGCAGGTGATGCCGTTCTGGACGCGGGTGATCGGCAACGGCGACCCGTCCAGCCTGTTCCACATGCAGACCAACCTGCGCTTCGGCTGCGTGATCCTGCGCCACTACATCGACCGCGAGCGCGGCGACCTGTTCTTGGCGCTGGGCCGCTACAACGGCAGCCGCGGCCGCGCGCCCTATCCCAACGCCGTGTTCGCCGCGGCCAGGAACTACGCCTGGCGCGACCTGCCGCAACAACCTGCGGAGCCAGCCCGGCCGGCCGAGCGCTTGCCCGCCACCCCCTCGCCAGCCTCGCCGGTCGCGCCATAGCGCCATAGCGCCTTAGCGCCTTAGCGCCTTAGCGCCTTAGCGCCCTCGCGCCCTCGCGCCCTCGCGCCCTCGCGCCCTCGCGCCCTCGCGCCCTCGCGGCCTCGGGTGCGTTCGCGCGGCGATCGCACCGTGCGGCGGTGCTTCGAGGGTGCGCTCGCTGCGCGAGCCCACCCTGCCGCCGGTTACTGCAGGAAGCCGATCTTCGTCTTGCCGGCCCCCGGCTTGGGCAGGTCGTCCACCTCGACCGCCTCGCGGTGCGCCAGGCGCGCGTTGCCGAAACCGGTCATGAGCGCGCGCCGCATCTCGCGCGGCGCCAGTTCGGCCAGCAGGTCCAGCACGTCCTCGCCGGGCTCCTCGTCGAAGCGCTTGCCCCAGTTGTGTTCGCCGCGGATCGCGCGGTAGAGGTTGCGGGCGATGGCCCGGGCCTGGTCCAGCGAGGGCGCCTCGATCTCGAACACGTTCATGCGGTTGAGGATGGGCTCGGGGATGCAGCGCTCGTCGTTGGCCGTCATGATCCAGATCACCTGGCTGGCGTCGATCGCCACCTCGGCGAATTCGTCCATGAAGGTCTGGGCGGTGTCGTGTTCCAGCAGCGAATAGAGCGAGCCCAGGGGGTCGTACTGCGCATCGGGGCTGGCCTTGTCGATCTCGTCGACCACGATCACCGGGTTGGCGTACTGGCCGTCCACCAGGGCCTCGAACACCTTGCCGGGCTTGGCGCCCTTCCACTGCGACGAGGCGCCGGACAGCAGCCAGCCGGCCGTCATGGAGCTCATGGGCACCAGGCTCATGCCGGTGCCGAGCAGCTCCGCCAGGTGGCGCGCGAAATGCGTCTTGCCGATGCCCGGCGGGCCCAGCAGCAGCATGGGCGTGACCTCCAGGCCGTCGCCGGTGTCCTGCGCCAGGGCCACGTGGCGCTTGACGTCGTCCAGCGCCTCGGCGAAGTTGGGCAACTGCTCGTAGAGCGTGGCCATCTCGGGCACGCCGCTGGGCTTGACCTGGAAGCGCTCGGGGCCGCGCTCCAGCATGCGTTCGTAGGTCGAGCGCAGGTTCTCGTGTTCGCGGGCGGACAGCTTGGCGAGCTTGCGCTCGACGTCATGGGGCCGGAACACGCTGCGCAGGTTGGCGATCGGCAGCTTCAGGCCGGGGCTGTGGGGAACGAGACCACGCGATTCCATCTTCCACTCCTTGACGACTGTGCTTGGATTCCAGCATAGGCTGTGCCAGCGTTCAAGCGATGCGCGCATGAGCGCACGCGCCTGTCAGCAGGAGTCGACAAGGAGAATGGGAAGTCCGGCCGTTGGCAGCCGGTGTCGGTGAGTGCTGGAGCCCCGAAGGGCGAATGGTGTTGGCCCGCGGCGCGCGTCACCTGCGCGCGCGGGCCGCGGCCTCAGGACTGGCCGCCCAGGACCTGCTGCAGTTCGCCGCTCTGGTACATCTCCATCATGATGTCCGAGCCGCCGATGAACTCGCCCTTGACGTAAAGCTGGGGGATGGTCGGCCAGTTGCTGTATTCCTTGATGCCCTGGCGGATCTCGTCGTCCTCCAGCACGTTCACGGTCTTGAGCTGCTTGACGTCCACGCCGCAGGCCTTGAGCACCTGCACCGCGCGGCCCGAGAAGCCGCACATGGGGAAGGCCGCATTGCCCTTCATGAACAGGAGCACGTCGTTCTGCTTCACCAGGTCGTCGATGCGTTGCTGCACTTCGCTCATCTGCAATTCTCCTTGGCAGGCGCCTGCCTGCTCCAACGTTGGAGCGGATTATCCCAGTTCAAGCCACTGGCCGCCGGAGCAGCGGGCGATGCCGGCCAGGTCGGCCCGGCTCGCGACGGCGCCGAAGCCGGCCTGGATGAGCAGTGCGCGCACCGCCGCGGCCTGGTCCCAGCCGTGCTCCAGCAGCAGCCAGCCGCCCGGCGCCACATGGGCTGGCGCGGCCGCGGCGATGCGGCGCAGGTCGTCCAGGCCGTCGGCACCCGCGACCAGGGCCGAGGCCGGCTCGTGGCGCAGGGCGGGCAGGTGGGGGTCGCCGGCGGCGATGTAGGGAGGGTTGGAGACGACCAGGTCGTAGGGCCCGGTGGCGTCCGCCAGCCAGTCGGCCTGGCGGAAGGCGACGGCCAGGCCGAGCCGCCGCGCATTGGCCGCAGCCACATCCAGCGCGCCGGCGCTGCGGTCCACCGCCTCCACC
>JAEZKX010000341.1 GCA_023436025.1 Pseudomonadota bacterium
GGCCACCACCTTGCCGGCGCGCAGCACCTGCACGCGCTGCGCCACCCGCAGCACTTCGGCCAGCTTGTGCGAAATGAAGATGATGGAGAGACCCTGCGCCACCATGCCGGCGAGCGTGGCGAACAGCGCCTCGCTCTCCTGCGGCGTCAGCACCGCGGTCGGCTCGTCCAGGATCAGGATGCGGGCGCCGCGGTACAGCGCCTTGAGGATCTCCACCCGCTGGCGTTCGCCCACCGACAGCGTGCCCACCGGCGGGTCCGGGTCGACGGCCAGGCCGAAGCGCCGCGCCACCTCCTGCAGCCGCGCCCGGGCGCTGGCGCGGCGGGTGAAGGGCTGCCACAGCGGCTCGGTGCCCAGCACCACGTTCTCGAGCACGCTCAGGTTGTCGGCCAGCGTGAAGTGCTGATGCACCATGCCGATGCCGGCGGCCAGCGCGGCGCGCGGCTGCCCCAGCGGCAGCGCGCGGCCGAACACCTCGATGCGCCCGGCGTCGGGCGTGTAGTGGCCGAAGAGGATGGACACCAGCGTCGACTTGCCGGCGCCGTTCTCGCCCAGCAGGCCCAGCACCTCGCCGGCGCCCAGCTGCAGCGAGACGGCGTCGTTGGCGACCAGGCCGCCGAAGCGCTTGGTGATGCCCTCCATCCGCAGCACGGGGGCTGCGGCGCTCACTTCCATGCCGCGAGGAAGGCCAGCAGCACGCGTGCCGAGTTGTCCGCTGCGATGCGCAGGAAGGTGCCCATCTCGTTCTCGCCCTCGCCGCCGCCGGCCAGGTCGGACAGCGAGCGGAAGGCGATGTAGGGGACGCTGTTGGCGTAGGCCACATGGGCGATGGCCGCCGTCTCCATGTCCAGCACATTGGCCTGGAAGGTCTTGAAGGTGTACTCGCGCAGGGTGGCGTTGTCGACGAAGGCCGAGCCCGACACGCCGGTGCCGCCGACCACCACGCGCGGCGCCTGCGTGAGGCAGCGGCGCTGGGGATCGCAGCGTTCCAGCGTGGTGGTTTCAGGCAGGCGCGCGGCCACCTGCAGCATGGCCGGATCGGCCTCGAACCAGAACTTGCGCTCCGTCCCGGTGCGTCCGGCCGAACGCACCTCCACGGGGCGCGGATGCCACATCCCGAAGTTGGGCAGGGTGGCATCGCGCATGAAGCCCGGCGGCTGGAAGCGGCCGGGCGCCGTCTCGCGGGCGGCCAGCACCTCGAGGTACTGGCCCCACTTGTCGGCCACCGTCACGTCGCCGATGCGCAGGTTGGGATTGACCCCGCCGGCGATGCCGCTGACCACGATGTGCGTGATGTTGAAGCGGTTGAGCGCGAGCTGGGTGGTCATGGCGGCGTTGGTCATGCTGACGCCGCTGAGGAACACCACCACCGGCTTGCCCTGCAGCCGGCCGGTGGTGAACTCGATGCCGTTGACCAGATGCTTGCGCGGCTGCTCGATCCGCGCGAGCAGCAGCACCAGCTCGGGCTGGAAGGCGGAGATGACGGCGATGCGGGGTGTCGCATCGAGGCGGACGGCTTCGGCCGCCGCTGCGGGTGCCGCGGGGGTGGTGGTGCAGCCGGATTGCAGGGCGAGCGCGGCGGCGAACGCCGCCCCCGCCAGCAGGCGGAACAACGAAGGCATGGCGGTCCGGTCCTTACTTCGCGGTCGACTTGGGCTGGCTGTCGTCCACCTTCACGGTGAACTTGCCCGCCAGGATCTCCTGCTCGCGCGCCTTCACCTTGGCCGCCAGCTCCGCCGGCACCTTCTTCTCGAAGGTGCCCAGCGGCGCCATCTCGCTGCCCTTGTACTTCATCATGGAGAACTGGCCGTAGTCCTCGCCCTTGAACTTGCCTTCCTTCACCGCCTTGATGGCGCGGTCGACGGTCGGCTCCATGTGCCAGATGGCGGAGGCGATCACCGTGTCGGGGTACTTGTCCTGCGTGTTGATCACGTTGCCCACGGCCAGCTTGCCGCGCTCCTTGGCGGCATCGGACACCCCGAAGCGCTCGGCGTAGAGGATGTCGGCGCCCTTGTCGATCATGGCGAAGGCCGCTTCCTTGGCCTTGGGCGGATCGAACCAGCTGTTGATGAAGGTGACGGTGAACTCCACCTTGGGGTTCACTTCCTTGGCGCCGGCCATGAAGGCGTGCATCAGGCGGTTGACCTCGGGAATGGGGAAGCCGCCGACCATGCCGATCTTGTTGGTCTTGGTCATGCCGCCGGCGACCATGCCGGTGAGGTAGGCCGGCTCCTGGATGTAGTTGTCGAAGACGCTGAAGTTGGGCGCCACCGGCTTGCCCGAGCTGCCCATGAGGAAGGCGATCTTGGGGAAGTCCTTGGCCACCTTGCGGGCGGCGGCTTCCACGGCGAATGACTCGCCGATGATCAGCTGGTTGCCGGCGTTGGCGTATTCGCGCAGCACGCGCTCGTAGTCGGCATTGGCCACGTTCTCGCTGGCCTTGTACTCGATCTCGCCGCGGCCCTCGGCGGCCTTGAGCGCCTTGTGGATGCGGCTCACCCATTGCTGCTCGAAGGGAACGGTGTAGACGGCGGCGACCTTCAGCTTGGTCTGCGCGAAGGCGGGGGTGCCGGCGGCGAGGGCGGCGGCCAGGGCCAGCAGGTGGCGGCGGTTGGTGGTCATGGGTCTTCTCCTGAAATGTGTGTTGTTCGCGGGTGCAAGCGTCGTGCCAGCGGGTCGGCGCGTCAAGGGGGCGTCGATGAGGGCGCACGCGCGGCGCACGTCCTGGCGCGGCGCCTCGCGCCGGGGTTCGAAGCGTTGGTGGTGTGCTCGCTGCGCGGGCACACCCCGCAGCTGTTCGCAGGGTGTGATCGCGCAGGGGGCGGGCCTTGCGGCGCCCGTGTGGAACCCTACTTCGTGCCGAACATCCGGTCGCCGGCGTCGCCCAGGCCCGGCAGGATGTAGCCGTGCTCATTGAGTTGCCGGTCGATGGCGGCGGTGTAGATCGGGACGTCGGGGTGCGCCTTCTGCATGGCCGCCACGCCTTCGGGGCAGGTGAGCAGGCACACGAACTTGATCGACTTGGGGTTGAGCTCCTTGAGCCGCTCCACCGCCGCGATGGCGCTGTTGCCGGTGGCCAGCATGGGGTCGACCACGATGATGTCGCGCTCCTCGACGTTCTGCGGGAGCTTGAAGTAGTACTCCACCGCCGTCAGCGTCTTGGGATCGCGGTATAGGCCGATGTGGCCCACGCGCGCGCCCGGCACCACGCTGAGCATGCCGTCCAGGATGCCGCTGCCGGCGCGCAGGATGGACACGAACACCAGCTTCTTGCCGTCGATCACCTTGAAGGTGGCCTTCTCCAGCGGCGTCTCGATCTCGACGTCCTGCATCGGCATGTCCCGCGTCACCTCGTAGGCCATCAGCATGGACAGCTCGTTGAGCAGCCGCCGGAAGCTGTTGGTGCTGGCCTCCTTGTTGCGCATCAGCGAAAGCTTGTGCTGCACCAGGGGGTGGTCGATCACGTGGACGTTGTCGTTGCTTGCCATGTCCTTCTTCTTTCCTCTGTCACTCTCTCTACTGCTCTCAGAATACCGTACCGTCGCTCACCACCCGCAGCGGCGGCAGGCCGCCGCGCCTTTCCTGCGCCAGGGCCCGGCCGGCCGCCCAGCTGCCGCCTTCCAGCACGCAGGCCAGGGGCAGCCGCTGCGCGTCCAGGCCCAGCATGCGGCGCACCGCCTGGGCCACCTCGTCCATCAGGGCCACGGTCAGCGCGCGCCACTCAACGATGATCTCATCGCCGGGCTGCCACAGCTGCTGCGCGGCCGCGGCGTCGCGCAGCCGCAGCACGCCGCAGTCGAGCAGCAGCCCGCCGTTGCGGTACTCGGGCAGGGCGGTCAGGGCGTCGAGGCCGCGGGTCTTGATCCCGGCCCACTCGAAGGGCTCCAGCAGCGAGTAGGTGAGCCACTGCGACAGTTTGTGGAAGGGCACCCAGCCGTCGCTGGCGCCTTCGCCGCGCACGGCCGGGTGGCGCCAGCAGTCGCCCAGCGGCACCGTGTCCAGCGTGTTGCCCGAGGGCCAGATGCCCGAGCAGGACAGCAGGATCTGCGACAGGATGTCGTGCGCCGCCACGTCGGCGGTCGGCGGCATGGCGGGGCTGGGGATGATCATGTCCAGCATGCCGCTCGGGCGCGGGAGCTCGTCGCCGAACACCTCGGGCTGCTCCTGCATCACCTCGCCCAGGCGGCGCAGCAGCACGGCGCGGCTTTCCAGCCCGACCAGGGGATTGTTGTCGCGCACCTGGAAGGCGGTGGCCAGGTGGTCGCTGACCAGGGCGCGCAGGCCGATGGCGTCGGCCTGGCAGGGCCGGTCCTTGTCGCTGGAGAACATGCCGCTGGTGAAGGCATGGAAGCTGGCCACCGCCAGGCCCTCGGAGCGGGTGTAGACCTTGCCGGTGGCCGCCTCGACGTACTTCCAGTCGGGGCCGGCGCCGCCATCGAGCAGCACGCTGATGAAGGTGAGGTCGATGTGGGCGTGGATGTGCGTGGCCGGCGGCAGGTGGGTGAGCAGCCGGTCGAGCTCGGCGCGGCGGTCGACGCCGCCGGCCTCGAAGTGGCGCCAACGGCTGTGGTAGGGGATGCGCAGGTCGGGGTAGCGGCTGCGGGTGCTTTGCGCCACCAGCCGCGCGGCGTCGTCCAGCAGGCCGTCGTCGACGATGAACCAGGCCGATTCGCCGGCGCGCGCGCGCGCCAGCAGCTGGCCGCAGCGTTCGCGCACGGCGGTGGTGGTGCGCAGCAGCGACGCGGCGGCCTCGGCGTCGACGGAGGCGGTGACGGCGTCCGGGGTGGTCACAGCGCGCGTCCCCGCGTCTGCTTCAGGGCCTCGGCGTCGGGCACCGTGCCCGGCGTGAAGTAGCCGGCGGCCTTCTTGGCGTCCATCTCCACGCGGGCGTCGGCCGGGATCAGGTCCTCGGGGATGTCGACGCGCACGCCCACCTCGATGCCCGAGCCGGTGATGGCGTCGTATTTCATGTTGCTCATGGAGACCAGGCGGTGGATCTTGCGGATGCCCAGCCAGTGCAGGACGTCGGGCATCAGCTCCTGGAAGCGCATGTCCTGCACGCCGGCCACGCATTCGGTGCGGGCGAAATACTTGTCGGCGGTGTCGCCGCCGACCTGGCGCTTGCGCGCGTTGTAGACCAGGAACTTGGTGACTTCGCCCAGGGCGCGGCCTTCCTTGCGCGAATAGGCGACCAGGCCGACGCCGCCGCGCTGCGCGCCCTGGATGCATTCCTCGATGGCATGCGTGAGGTAGGGGCGGCAGGTGCAGATGTCGGAGCCGAACACGTCGGAGCCGTTGCACTCGTCGTGCACGCGCGCGGTGAGCTCCACCGCGGGGTTGGCGAGGTCGCGCGGGTTGCCGAAGATGTAGATGGTCTGGCCGCCGATGGGCGGCAGGAACACTTCGAGGTCGCTGCGCGTGACGAGCTCGGGATACATGCCCCCGGTTTCCTCGAACAGCACGCGGCGCAGTTCGGCCTCGCTGCAGCCGAAGCGCTGCGCCACCCCGGGCAGGTACCACACCGGCTCGATCGCTGCCTTGGTCACCGAGGCGGCGCCGCCCGGCAGCAGGATGTCGCCGTCGGGGCGCAGCCGGCCCTTCTGCACCGCCTCGATCACCTCCGGCAGGATCACGTGGGCCTTGGTCACCGCGATGGTCGGACGGATGTCGTAGCCGGCCGCGATCTCGGCGGCGAAGGCGGTTTGCACGGTGGCGCCCCAGGGGTCGATGCTGACGATCCTGCCCGGGTCGGACCACTGGGGATAGGGCCCGATCTCGTCGGTGGGCGCGGTGTTGGTGAGGTCGGCCTTGTGCTCGCGCTTGAGCGCGCCGGCTGCCACGGCCAGGGCGCGGTAGACGCTGTAGCTGCCCGAGTGGGTGCCGATGACGTTGCGGTGGCTGCGCTGGGTGGTGGTGCCCACCACGGGGCCGCGCTCCGCCGGCGTGGCGGCCCCCCACCGGATGGGCAGTGCCCCGAAGCTGCCCGAGTGCGAGGTCAGGCGGATGTGGCGCGGGGCGGAAGCTTCTGTGGGCATGGTGGCAGCTCCAAAAGGACACTCTAGCAAAGCCGGGGCCAGGCAGCGCAGGCGTGTTGCTTTTGGCGCAATGGCGCGAGGGAGGGAATCGGGAAGCGCAGGCGTCGCCGGCTCAGCTTGCCAGCAATTGCGCCAGGCGCGCCACGTCCACGTTGCCGCCGCTGACCAGGATGCCCACGCGCGCGCCGCGCAGGTCGACGGCGCCCGAGCGCGCGGCCGCCAGCGACAGGCAGCCGGTGGGCTCCACCACCATCTTCATGCGCTCGGCGTAGAAGCGCATCTGTTCCACCAATTGCGCGTCGGTGGCGGTGAGGATGGCCGCCACGTGCTTGCGGATGATCTCGAAGGTGATGGCGCCGACCTGCTGGGTCTGGGCGCCGTCGGCGATGGTGCGCGGAACGTCGATCCTCACGCGCTCGCCGCGCGCCAGCGACTGCTGCACGTCGTTGCCGGCTTCGGGCTCCACGCCATAGAGCTGGCATTGGGGCGCCAGCGCCTGCGCGGCCAGCGCGCAGCCGGAAAGGAGCCCGCCGCCGCCCAGGCAGACGAAGAAGTGGTCCAGCGGGCCCACCTCCTCGAACAGCTCCTTGGCGGCCGTGCCCTGGCCGGCGATCACGTCCGGATGGTCGAAGGGCGGCACCAGCGTCATGCCGCGTTCTTCGGCGATCCGCAGGGTCAGGGCCTCGCGGTCTTCCTGGAAGCGGTCGTAGGTGATGACCTCGGCGCCGTAGCCGCGGGTGGCGGCCAGCTTGGCTGCGGGCGCGTCGTGCGGCATGACGATGGCGGCCGGCATGTCCAGCAGCCTGGCCGCCAGGGCGACCGCTTGCGCGTGGTTGCCGGAGGAGAAGGCGAGGGCGCCGCGCTTTTTCTGCTCCGGCGTGAACTGCGCCAGGGCGTTGTAGCCGCCGCGGAACTTGAACGCGCCCATGCGCTGGAAGTTCTCGCACTTGAAGAACACCTCGGCGCCCAGCAGGCCGTCGAGCGTGCGCGAGCGCAGCACCGGCGTGCGGTGGGCCTGCCCGGCCAGCCGGCGCGCGGCCGCCGCGACGTCGTCGTAGCTGGGGACGCGCATGGGATTCAGCGGCGCTTGGTGCCGCCCAGCAGGCTGCCCAGCACGCCGCGGGCGATCTGCCGTCCGACCGAGCTGCCCATGGTGCGGATGGCCGATTTCGCGAAGTTCTCCACCAGGCCCTCGCGCTTGCCGCCGCGCGGGCCGGTGGAGCCGAAGAACACATCGGACAGCCCGCCCAGCAGGCCGCCTTCGGCCGGCGCGACACCCTCGCGCGTGATGCCGGACGCCGTCGGGGCGGCCTCCGCGCGGTCCTTCAGCATTTCGTAAGCCGACTCGCGGTCGATGGCCTTGTCGTAGACGCCCGCCACCAGCGAGCCCGCCATCAGGGCCTGGCGCTGCTGCGCCGTGATGGGGCCGACCTGGCTGCCTGGCGGCAGCACGTAGAGCCGCTCGGTGACGCTGGGCCGGCCCTTGGCGTCCAGGAAGCTCACCAGCGCCTCGCCCACCGCCAGTTCGGTGATCGCCGCGGCGATGTCCAGTCCGGGCTTGGGCCGCATGGTGTCGGCCGTGGCCTTCACCGCCTTCTGGTCGCGCGGCGTGAAGGCGCGCAGCGCATGCTGCACCCGGTTGCCCAGCTGGCCCAGCACGCTGTCGGGAATGTCCAGCGGGTTCTGGGTGACGAAATAGACGCCCACGCCCTTGGAGCGGACCAGCCGCACGACCAGTTCGATGCGCTCGACCAGCACCTTGGGCGCCCCGTCGAACAGCAGGTGGGCCTCGTCGAAGAAGAACACCAGCTTGGGCTGGTCGGGGTCGCCGATCTCCGGCAGCGTCTCGAACAGCTCCGACAGCATCCACAGCAGGAAGGTGGCGTACAGGCGCGGCGCGTTCAGCAGCTTGTCGGCCGCCAGGATGTTGACCACGCCATGGCCGGCCGCGTCGGTCTGCAGGAAGTCGGCGATGTCCAGCATGGGTTCGCCGAAGAACCGGTCGCCGCCCTGCGACTCGATCTGCAGCAGGCCGCGCTGGATGGCGCCCACGCTGGCGGCGCTGATGTTGCCGTACGCGGTGGTGAACTGCTTCGCGTTCTCGCCCACGTACTGCAGCATGGCCCGCAGGTCCTTCAGGTCCAGCAGCAGCAGGCCGTTGTCGTCGGCGATGCGGAACACGATGTGCAGCACGCCGGCCTGCGTCTCGTTCAGGTTCAGCATGCGCGCCAGCAGCAGCGGCCCCATGTCGGAGATGGTGGCGCGCACCGGATGGCCCTGCTCGCCGAACACGTCCCACAGGGTGGTCGGGCAGGCGAAGGGCGCCGGCGCCGCCAGGCCGCGCTCCTTCAGGATCGCGGCCATCTTGCCGCCGATGGCGCCGGGCTGGCTGATGCCGCTCAGGTCGCCCTTGACGTCGGCCAGGAACACCGGCACCCCGATGCGGCTGAAATTCTCGGCCAGGGTCTGCAGGGTGACCGTCTTGCCGGTGCCGGTGGCGCCGGTCACCAGGCCGTGGCGATTGGCCAGGGCCGGCAGCAGGAAGGCTTCGGTATCGCCGTGTTTCGCGATCAGCATCGGTTCGGCCATGGTCGTCAAAAGTAGAATGTCTGTCTTCGTAGGGTACAGCAGAAGAGCAAGGAAACATCCGTGGCCGGACACAGCAAATGGGCGAACATCCAGCACCGCAAGGGGCGGCAGGACGAGAAGCGCGGCAAGATCTGGACGCGGGTCATCCGTGAAATCATGGTCGCCGCGCGCCAGGGCGGCGGCGACCTGGCGGCCAATCCGCGCCTGCGGCTGGCGGTGGACAAGGCCAAGGCGGCCAACATGCCGGCCGACACCATCAAGCGCAACATCGACAAGGCCACCGGCAACCTCGAGGGCGTCAACTACGAGGAAATCCGTTACGAGGGTTACGGTATCGGCGGCGCGGCCATCATCGTCGACACCATGACCGACAACCGCGTGCGCACCGTGGCCGAGGTGCGCCACGTGTTCAGCAAGTACGGCGGCAACATGGGCACCGAAGGTTCCGTGGCCTTCCAGTTCAGGCATGTCGGCCAGCTGATTCTGGCGCCCGGCACCAGCGAGGACAAGGTGATGGAAGTCGCGCTGGAAGCCGGCGCCGAGGACGTCATCACCGATGACGACGGCGCCATCGAGGTGCTCACCGCCCCCGGCGACTTCGAGGCGGTGAAGAACGCGCTGGAGGCCGCCGGCCTCAAGCCCGAGATCGCCGAGGTGACCATGCGGGCCGAGAATACCGTCGCTCTGGCCGGCGAGGATGCGGCCAGGATGCAGAAGATCATCGACATGCTCGAGGATCTCGACGACGTCCAGGACGTCTTCCACAACGCCGAGATCAGCGAGTGAAAGTCCTCGTCATCGGCGGCGGCGGCCGCGAGCACGCCCTGGCCTGGAAGCTGGCGCAGTCGTCCAAGGTGCAGGCGGTCTATGTCGCGCCCGGCAACGGCGGCACGGCGCTCGACCCGCGGCTGGAGAACGTGCCCCTCACCGAGGTCGGCGCCCTGCGCGCGTGGGCGCAGAAGGAGAAGATCGCCCTGACGGTGGTGGGCCCCGAGGCGCCGCTGGCCGCCGGCGTGGTCGACGAATTCCGCGCCCATGGCCTGCGCATCTTCGGCCCGACGCGGGCGGCGGCGCAGCTGGAAAGCTCCAAGGCCTTCGCCAAGGCCTTCATGGCGCGCCACAAGATCCCCACCGCCGAGTACGAGACCTTCACCGATGCGGCGCAGGCCCATGCCTATGTCGAGCGCAAGGGCGCTCCCATCGTGGTCAAGGCCGATGGCCTGGCCGCCGGCAAGGGCGTGGTGGTGGCGATGACGGCGCAGGAAGCGCACGAGGCCATCGACTTCATGCTGCTGGACGACAAGCTCGGCGTCGCCCACAACGCCGGCGGCGCCCGGGTGGTGATCGAGGAATTCCTGCAGGGCGAGGAAGCGAGCTTCATCGTGCTGTGCGACGGCCGCAACGTCACGCCGCTGGCCACCAGCCAGGACCACAAGCGCTTGCAGGACGGCGACCTGGGCCCCAACACCGGCGGCATGGGCGCGTATTCGCCGGCGCCGGTGGTCACGCCCGAAGTCCATGCGCGCGCCATGCGCGAGATCATCCTGCCCACGCTCAAGGGCATGGAGCAGGACGGCATTCCCTACACCGGCTTCCTCTACGCCGGACTGATGATCGATGCCAAGGGCCAGCCGAAGACGCTGGAGTTCAACTGCCGCATGGGCGACCCGGAGACCCAGCCCATCATGATGCGGCTGAAGTCCGACTTCTACGACGTGATGATGGCCGCCACCTCCGGCGCGCTCGACCAGGTCGAGCTGCAATGGGACCGTCGCGTGGCCCTGGGCGTGGTGATGGCGGCGGCCGGCTATCCGATGGACCCGCGCAAGGGCGACGTGATCCGCGGCCTGCCGAAGGAGGCGCCCGACGCCATGGTCTTCCACGCCGGCACCGTCGCGAAGGACGGGCAGACCGTCACCTCCGGCGGGCGCGTGCTGTGCGTGACGGCACTCGGCGAAACCGTGAAGGCCGCGCAGCAGCGCAGCTACGAAGTGCTGCAGCAGGTCAGCTTCGACGGCGCCCAGTACCGCCGCGACATCGGCCACCGCGCCATCAAGGGGTAAGCATGCAATCCGCCGTTCCCGCTGCCCGGTCCTGGCTGCTGGACCTGCAGCAGCGCATCACCGACGCCATCGCCGCCATCGACGGCCGCCCCTTCCTGGCCGACGCCTGGAAGAAGGAGCCGGGCGAGCCGCTGCAAGGCGACGGCATCACCCGCATCCTGGAAGACGGCGCCGTGTTCGAGCGCGCCGGCTGCGGCTTCTCGCACGTCACCGGGCCCAGGCTGCCGCCCTCGGCCACGCAGCACCGGCCCGAGCTGGTGGGCGCGGCCTTCGAGGCCATGGGCGTGTCGCTGGTGTTCCACCCGCGCAACCCCTACGTGCCCACCGTGCACATGAACGTGCGCATGCTGACCGCGCTACCTTCCGGCGGCGCGCCGGTCTACTGGTTCGGCGGCGGCATGGACCTCACGCCCTACTACGGCTTCGAGGAAGACGCGGTGCACTTCCACCGCACCTGCCGCGACTGCCTGGCGCCCTTCGGCGCCGACCGCTATCCGCGCTTCAAGGCCTGGTGCGACGACTACTTCTTCCTGAAGCACCGCAACGAGCCGCGCGGCGTGGGCGGCATCTTCTTCGACGACTACTTCGAGGACGGCTTCGACGCCAGCTTCGGCATGCTGCAGTCCGTCGGCAATGCCTTCCTGCCCGCCTACCTGCCCATCGTCGAGCGCCGCAAGGACATGGCCTATGGCGAAGAGCAGCGCCGCTGGCAGCTGCTGCGGCGCGGCCGCTATGTCGAGTTCAACCTGGTGTGGGACCGCGGCACGCATTTCGGCCTGCAGTCGGGCGGCCGCACCGAGTCCATCCTCATGTCCATGCCCCCGCACGCCACCTGGGGCTACCGGCAGGAGCCGGCGCCCGGTTCGCCGGAAGCCGAGCTGCTGCGCCGCTTCGTCGTGCGACGGGACTGGCTGTGAGCCCGCCGCTTGGGCGGGTGGGCATGTTCGGCGGCGCCTTCGACCCGCCGCACATCGCGCACCGGGCCTTGGCCGAGGCGGCCCTGCGGCAGTTGCAGCTGGACCGCCTGTACGTCTTTCCCACTGGCGAGGCCTGGCACAAGGAGCGCCGGCTCGGTCCGGCCGAGCACCGGCTGGCCATGGCCAGGCTGGCTTTCGAGGGCCTGCCGGGCGTGGTGGTCGACGACCGCGAGCTGCGCCGCGCCGGCCCGACCTACAGCATCGATACACTGCGCGAGCTGCGCGCTGCCCATCCGCAGGCCGAACTGGTGCTGCTGATGGGCGAGGACCAGGCCGCCGGCTTCACCCGCTGGCGGGCCTGGGACGCGATCGCCGACCTGGCCCGGCTGGCCGTGGCGCGCCGTGGCGACGCCGCCGGGCTCGAAGCCCTGCAGGCACTGCCCGGCGTGCGCGTGGCCGGGCTGCAGCTGCCGGCCATGGACGTCAGCGCGACCGACATCCGCGCCCGGCTGACGGCCGGGCAGGACACCTCCGAACTGGTTGACCCCCGGGTCGCCGGTTATATTGCCGATCACAGCCTTTACATACCGACCCGATGACCCAGGAAGCAGCCGCCAAGAAAGACACCCAGAAACTCCAGCGTGCCATCGTCGATGGCCTGGAAGACGTCAAGGCGCAGGATATCCAGGTCTTCAATACCGAGCACCTCTCGCCCCTGTTCGAGCGGGTGATCGTGGCCTCGGGCAACACGAACCGCCAGACCAAGGCGCTCGCCTCCAGCGTCGTCGACGCCGTGCGCGAAGCCGGCTTCCCCAAGCCGCGCATCGAAGGCGAGGAAAACGGCGAATGGATCATCGTGGACTGCGGACCCGCCGTCGCCCACATCATGCAGCCGGCCATCCGCCAGTACTACCACCTGGAGGAGATCTGGGGCGAGAAGCCGGTGCGACTGCGCCTGGGCGCGGCCAAGCCGCCGGCGCCGGCCAAGGCCGTGGAAGCCGCACCCGCGAAGAAGGCGGCGGCCCAGCCGAGCCTGCGCCGCAGCAGCGCGGTGAAGACCGCCGAACGCGCCGCCCGCGACGAAGCGGCCAAGAA
>JAEZKX010000027.1 GCA_023436025.1 Pseudomonadota bacterium
ACCTCACCCTGGACCGCCGCGCGGCCAGCATCGCCCGCGCCGATCAGCAGCAGCGCGCGCCCGGCCAGAGGCACGCCTGCATTGCCCTGCAGGTCCGCCACCAGGCCGACACCATCGGTGTTGTCGCCGAAGATCGCGCCGTCGTCGAACCTGAGGGTGTTGCAGGCCTCGGCCAGCGCGGCGCGCGCGCTGGTGCGCGTGACCAGCGAAGCCGCCTGGAACTTGAAGGGCACGGTGATGTTGCAGCCCTTGCCGCCTTCGGCGACGAAGGCGCGCACGCCCTCGGCGAAACCGTCCAGCGGGATCAGCCGCTTGCCGTATTCGATCGGCTCGCCGGTGAGGGCGGCGAAGCGGGCGTGGATCCACGGCGACTTGCTGTGTTCCACGGGATGGCCCATGACGCAATAACGGTCCACGGTGCGAATGCGCTCAGCGCGAAGTCAGGTTGGTCTGCAGCACGTCGTCGCGCGTGAACTTGAAGCGCGACACCACGACGATCTGGTCGGCCTTGCGGCGCATGGCGGCGCTGAAGGGGCCGAAGGGCGCGGCGGCGCGCGCGATGCTGGCCGCGCGGCGGTCCAGGGTGAGGTTGCCCGAGGTCTCGACCACCTCGGTGTCGAGCACGCGGCCGTCGTGGTTGACGGTGACGATCATGGTCAGTTCGCCATACAGCTTGCGGCCTGCCTGCTCGGGGAAGTTGTGGGTGCCGCGCTCCTCGATGCGGCGGCGCAGCCCGTCGTAGTAGGTGGCGTACACCTCCTCGCGCGTGGACGGGCTGATGTAGCGCTTCTTGGGCCGCGCGTTCTCTTCGTTGATGCGCTTCTCGATCTCGGCCAGCAGCTTGTTCAGGTGGCGCCGCTTCTCTTCCTGCGCCGCCAGCTCTGGGTTGGAGCTGAGCTTGCGCGGGTCGGGCGGCGGCATGGCGGCCAGGGTGCGCTTGAGCTGGGCGAGCATCAGCATCTGCTGCTCCTGCATCGCGTCGATCTGCTTCTGCGCATCCTCGGCCGCGTCGCCCAGCTGCATGAGGGCCGAAGGCGGCAGCGGCGAAGTGGCGCGACCCTTGTCGGCCTCGCCGCCGCCGGCCAGGCTGGCCTGCGCGATGGCCTGCGGGCGCTCGACCTTCTCGTTGCTGCGCGCGTTGACCAGCACCACTTCGAGCGGCGTGTCCTGGAACACGCGGTCGAAGCCCTCGGGGTCGACGAAGCGCACGGTGAAGAGCGCCGCGTGCACGAGCACGGACACGCCCAGTGCGATCTCCAGGGTGCTGAGGGATTTCAGGTTCAAGTCAGGCCCCGGGGGCGACGACCGGTGCCCCCGCTTCTTCCTCCGAAGTTTCCGTGACATCGACGGCGATGGCAATCGGGCCGGCGATGGTTTCGTCCTCGGTGTCGTCTCCTTCCGACGCTGCCGCGGCCGGTTCCGTGTCCAGCCGCTGCAGCACGGTCCCGGCCACGTCCAGCGTGATCAGGTCGATGGCGCCAAGTTTCAGGCGCACGCGCGTGCCGCGCGGCAGGTCGGCCGCGCCCAGCACCGGCAGCACCAGCGGCAGCGTGTCGGCGCGCGCGAGGCCGTCCTTGAACACCGTGGCCTCGAGCTCGCGGATGTCGTGCTGCTGCAGGTAGCGCAGCGTCCAGTAGCGCTCCATGCCGGCCTGGTTGGCGTTGTACGCCGCGTAGGCGGCATCGAAAGCCGAGATGATGGAGAACAGCTCCGCGTCCTTGGGCTTGAAGGGCGCGGCCAGCGCCGCCGTGCGGCCGTGGCGTGCGCCGGCGATGATCTGCCACTGGTTCACCAGGTCGGTGTAGCGGCGCAGCGGCGAGGTGCTCCAGGCGTAGGCCTTGACGCCGATGCCGGCGTGCGGTGCGGCCTTGGTGCCCATGCGCACCTTCACGCCCGGCGCCAGGCTGGCCTGGCTGCGGTAGATGGCGGGCACGCCGATCTCGGACAGCCACACGCCCCAGGTGCTGTTGGCCAGGATCATGGCCTCGGAGACCATCAGGTCCAGCGGCGCGCCGCGGCGGCGCACCGTGATTTCCACGCGCTCGTCGCCGGTGGGCTCGTCCTCGCCGGCGTCGGGCAGGCGGAAGCTGTAGTCGGGCCGGGTGAAGGTTTCGGGCTTGCCGCGCACCACTTCGCGCTGCGCCTTCAGGTGCAGGGCCAGGCGGTACAGGAAGGACAGCTGCGGCCGCAGGTCCTGGACCACCGCGGGCAGGTCCGTGGCCGGACCGGCCGGCTCCAGCAGCCAGGCTTCGTCGATGCGGGCGTCCAGCTGGTCGTGGCGCAGGTTGACCGCGATCGGCACGCGCTCCAGGCGCGTCTCGTGCGAACGCACCTCCAGCGTGGCCTCGTCCAGCTCCAGGTACAGCGACACGGCGGGGCAGTCGCGTCCTTCCTGCAGCGTGTAGGCTTGCACCACCTCGTCGGGCAGCATGGTGATCTTCTGGCCGGGCATGTAGACCGTGGACATGCGCTGGCGTGCCACCTGGTCGAGCGGGCCGCCGGTCTGAAGCGCCAGGCCCGGCGCCGCGATGTGGATGCCCAGGGTGACGGTGCCGCTGCCCAGCCCCTGCACCGACAGCGCATCGTCGATCTCGGTGGTGCTGGAGTCGTCCACCGAGAAGGCCTGCACGGCCGCCAGCGGCAGCGTGTCCTTGATCTCCGGCGCCGTGAGCGGCGGGAAGCCCGTGCCCTTGGGGAAGTGCTCCAGCAGGAAGCGCCTCCAGTGGAACTGGTAGGGCGAGGTGATGGCGCCGGCTTGCTGCAGCAGCGCCAGCGGCGCCAGGTGGGTGGCGCGCGACGCCTCGACCACGGCCTTGTATTCGGGCGCGTTCTTGTCCGGCTTGAACAGGATGCGGTAGAGCTGCTCGCGGATCGCCGGCGGGCAGCTGCCCGCACCCAGTTCCGCCGCCCAGGCCTGGATCTGGGCCTGCACCTGCTTCTTCTTCTCGATGGCGGCCAGGGCCTGCTGCAGGATCTCGGCAGGTGCCTTGCGGAACCGCCCCTTGCCCGCGCGGCGGAAGTAGTGCGGCGCCTCGAACAGGCGCAGCAAGGCCGCGGCCTGCTGCACCAGCGTGGCATTGGCGCTGAAGTAGTCGCGGGCGAGGTCGGCGAAGCCGAACTCCTCCTCCGGCGCGAATTCCCAGGCCAGGTCCAGCTCGATGCTGGGCGCCAGGGCTTGCGCCTCGCGCAGCAACTCCGCCGGCTGTGGTTTCTCGAACTTCAGCAGGATGTTGGCGGCCTTGACCTTGACCCGCTTGCCGCTTTCCAGCTCCACCTGCGACGACGCGTCGGCTTCCGACAGCACGCGCCCCGCCAGGAACTTCCCGGCTTCCTCGAACAACACGAACATG
>JAEZKX010000085.1 GCA_023436025.1 Pseudomonadota bacterium
GTCCGGCAGCCACGCTGCCGGCCGACATCGAGCCCGCGGAACTGCCTGCGGACGCCATCGAAGTCGGGCGCATCCTCGATGCCTGGGGCGTCAAGGGCTGGATCAAGGTCCTGCCCCACAGCGCCGATCCGCAGGCGCTGTTCTCCACCAGGCGCTGGTACCTGCAGCCGCCGGAGCAGGGCCCCAAGGCCTTCTCCGGCACGGTGCTGCTGCGCGTGCGCGAGGCCAAGGACCACTCCGACGCCGTGGTGGCCCGGGTCGATGCCATCGACGACCGCAACGGCGCCGAGCTGCTCAAGGGCGCGCGCGTGTTCGTGCCGCGTTCTTCCTTTCCCACCGCCGGCGATGACGAGTACTACTGGGTCGACCTGCTCGGCCTCGATGTGGTCAACCGCCAAGGCGTGCACCTGGGCCACGTCAAGGATCTGATGGCCACCGGCCCCCAGACCGTGCTGGTGCTGGCCTACGACGAGGACGGCAAGACGCTGGAGCGCATGTTGCCCTTCGTGGCGGCTTACGTCGACGACGTCGACCTCCCAGGCCGCCGGATTACCGTCGACTGGCAAGCCGACTACTAGATATACACGTATAGTTGAATGGATCCGGGGATTCGTTAAGCTATACGTTATGTCCCGGGTCTCTCCCGCCGTCCATGCCTTGCCCGCGGCCGCAGCCGAGGCCCTGCGCAAGCTCGGCGCCGACCTGGCGACGGCGCGCAAGCGGCGTGGCCAGTCGCTGAAGAACTGGGCGGCGCGGATCCCGGTATCGGTGCCAACCCTCATGCGCATGGAAAAAGGCGACCCGGCGGTGTCCATCGGCGTCTACGTCACGGCCCTGTGGCTGGCCGGCCGCCACGCCGCCCTCGGCACCCTGGCCGACCCCAAGGAAGACCTGGCCGCGCTGGAAGCCGAGATCCGCGCGGCCGACCAGCGGCACAAACCACGGGCCCGCCAGGATGGCTGAGGCCACACCCTACCATCCGCCCGACCGGCTGCCCGGCGCGCCGCTGCCGTCGCTGCCCCACCTGGACGCGTTTTCACGACTGCCCGCCTTCGGCCTGAAGCTGGCGCGAGCCCGCGCCTTGGCCCGCGAAGTGCCCCGCGAATTGGCCGGCGCGGCCGACGGCTGGGCCGCGCATTTCCGCGCCCAGGGCGTGGGCGCCGCCGACATCGGGGTGCCGGCGCAGTACATTGGCGGCGACCGCCTGGCGTCCGCGCGCCGGCGCTGCCTGGCCTAGCGGCCGTTTCCACCCATGCGCTTCGACGTCGTCACTCTCTTTCCCGAACTCTTCGAGCCTTTCCTGAAAGCGGGCGTGACGCGCCGCGCCTATGAGTCCGGCCAGGTGCAGGTGCGCCTGTGGCAGTTGCGCGATTTCGCCGAGGGCAACTATCGGCGGGTGGACGACCGCCCCTTCGGCGGCGGCCCCGGCATGGTCATGCTCGCCGAGCCGCTGGCCCGCTGCCTGGCGGCGGTGAAGGCCGAACGCGGCGACGCCGCGCCCGTGGTGCTGTTCTCGCCGGTGGGCAAGCGCCTGGACCATGCGGCGGTGGAGGGGTGGTCGGCCGGCGCCGGCGCCATCCTGCTGTGCGGCCGCTACGAGGGCATCGACCAGCGCTTCATCGACGCCCATGTCGACTTGCAGCTGAGCCTGGGCGACTTCGTGCTGTCCGGCGGCGAGATCGCCGCGATGGCGCTGCTGGACGCGGTGGCCCGCCTGCACCCGGGTGTGCTGAACGACGCCGGCAGCCACCAGGAAGACAGCTTCAACGCGGCCCTCGACGGCCTGCTGGACTGCCCGCACTACACGCGGCCGGAGGAGTGGAGCGGGGCGCGGGTGCCGGAGGAACTGCTCTCGGGCCACCACGCCCGCATCGAGGCCTGGCGGCGGCGCCAGCGCCTGGCGCTGACGGCGCGCTGCCGCCCCGACCTGATCGCCGCCGCCCGCGCGGCGGGGCGCCTGGGGCCCATGGACGAGGCCTTCCTGGCCACGCTATAATCACCGGCTTTCCGATCCTCTACCCGGCCGTCCGAGCCGCGGCCATAACCGGTGGCCAGGCGCCCGCGCAAGCGGGCAGCCAAGCGAAGCCAGGACCCCCAGTGCAGCGCGGGCAAGATCGCCAAGGGAAAACCATGAACCTGATCCAGACCCTCGAGCAAGAGGAAATCGCCCGCCTG
The DNA here is from genome assembly GCA_023436025.1 of Pseudomonadota bacterium. Lineage (GTDB taxonomy): Bacteria > Pseudomonadota > Gammaproteobacteria > Burkholderiales > Burkholderiaceae_C > Ramlibacter. The sequence goes on from JAEZKX010000085.1 coordinate 2,176, forward strand.
GGCAAGAACATTCCCGAGTTCGCCCCCGGCGACACGGTGATCGTGTCCGTCAACGTGGTCGAAGGCAACCGCAAGCGCGCCCAGGCCTACGAAGGCGTGGTCATCGCCAAGCGCAACCGCGGCCTCAACAGCGCCTTCACGGTGCGCAAGATCTCCAGCGGCGAAGGCGTGGAGCGCACGTTCCAGACCTACAGCCCGCTGATCGCCAAGATCGAGGTCAAGCGCCGCGGTGACGTGCGTCGCGCCAAGCTGTACTACCTGCGCGAGCGCAGCGGCAAGTCGGCGCGCATCAAGGAAAAGCTGGCCTATTCGCAGAAGTCCGCCGCGACCAAGGCCGCGACCGCCGAATAAGCGGAGCGCCCAGCACCGAAAACCGCCGCCGGCTCGCGCTCGCGGCGGTTTTTTCTTTCTGCCACGCCCATGTCCCCCGAACCCACGCTGCCCCCGGATACGCCCCTGTCGAAGCTGCCCCACTTCGATCCGCGCGCCGTCCCCGTGCAACGCATCGACAGCGACCTGCCGCCGGTGCCGGCGCAGCGCCTGGCGCCCGAGGCGCTGCGTGCGCGCTTCGCCATGCCGCCGTCGTGGGAGCCGGAGATCCGGGCCGAGCCGCGCTTCACCGACCGCAAGCCCGCGCGCGCCGCGGTGTTGGTGCCGGTGGTGATGCGGGAGCGGCCGACGGTGCTGCTGACCGAACGCGCCACCCAGCTGTCGACGCATTCCGGCCAGGTGGCCTTTCCGGGCGGCAAGTGCGACGACACCGACTGCGATGTGGCGGACACCGCCTTGCGCGAGGCGCTGGAGGAAGTGGGGCTGGAGCGCGACCTCTCGGACGTGCTGGGCACGCTGCCCACCTACACCACCGGCACGATGTTCCTGGTGACGCCGGTGGTGGCGCTGGTGCGGCCGGACCACCACCTCAGGCTGAACCCGCACGAAGTGGCCGACGCCTTCGAGGTGCCGCTGGATTTCCTGATGAACCCGGCCCACCACCGCCGCCACCACATCGACGTCAACGGCCTCAGCCGCTCCTGGTATTCCATGCCGTACATGGACGGCATGCGCGAGCGCTTCATCTGGGGCGCCACGGCGGCGATGCTGCGCAACTTCTATCGGTTTCTGGCGGCTTGAAGGCGGGAACCGAAGAGGACAGCCGGACGCAGAGGGCGCGAAGTTTACGCAGAGGACGCGAAAGTAAATCCTTGAAGGTTCCCTTGTCTCTTTTTGCGGCCTCTGCGTTACTTTGCGCCCGCCGCACATTGCGCGCTGGCTCTCCCTGCCCGCGCCCGCTCACGTTGGCGCTCCGGGCTCGCACTTCATCTCCTGCCTCGCTTTTCGAAGCGACGGCGCGTTGCGCGCCTGCGGCCTCTGGCTGTCTCGGGGCTGACGGCCGCTATCATCGGCAGTCATGAGCTTTTTCGCCATCCTGTTCGCGCTCCTGATCGAACAGGTGCGGCCGCTCGGCCCCCACAACGCCATCCATTCGGCGCTGCGCGTGTGGGCACGCTGGGTCAGCCGGAATTTCGACGCTGGCAAGCCACAGCATGGCTGGGTGGCTTGGTCGTTGGCGGTCGTGGGCCCGGCGGCGCTGGCCCTGGGCATCTACCTGCTGCTGCTCGCCTTCGTGGGCTGGCCCTTCGCCATGGTGTGGAACGTCGCCGTTCTCTATGCCACCCTGGGCTTCCGCCAGTTCAGCCACCACTTCACCGCCATCCGCGACGCCTTGGAAGCCGGTGACGAGCTGCGGGCGCGCCAGCTGCTGGCTCACTGGCAGCGCGTCGACGCCAGCGAGCTGCCGCGCAGCGAGATCGTGCGCCATGTCATCGAATACTCCGTGCTGGCGGCGCACCGCCATGTGTTCGGGGTGCTGGCCTGGTACTCGGTGGGCGCGGCCTTCGGCTTCGGGCCGGCCGGGGCCGTGCTGTACCGCATGGCCGAATTCGTGCGGCGCTACTGGAAGCACCGCAGCAGCACGCTGGCACAACCGGCCAGCGAGGCGCTGCAGTCGGCGTCGGCGCGTGCCTGGGCCGTCATCGACTGGGTTCCGGCGCGTGCCACCGCCATCGCCTTCGCCGTGGTCGGCAGCTTCGAGGAAGCGATCGACTGCTGGCGCCACCATGCGCAGCGCTTCCCCAACGACAACGACGGCGTGATCCTGGCGGCCACCTCGGGGGCCTTGAACGTGCGGCTGGGTGGCGAGACGCTGCGGCCGGCCGCTTTCGCGCCGAACGCCACGCAGGGCTTGAATGCCGCCGGCATCGGGCTCGAACCGCCGCTGGCCACCGAAAGCACCCCGGGCCGCGAGGCCGAGGTCCAGCACCTGCGCAGCGTGGTCGGGCTGGTGTGGCGTTCGGTGGTGCTGTGGATGGTGCTGCTGGCGCTGCTGACCCTGGCGCGCCTGCTGGGGTAGGCGGCGATCCGGCCAGCAGGCTGCCGCAGCGGCACCTGCTGACTGGCTGCGGCCGCGCCTTACGCCGCCGCGCCCGCCCGGCTCAACTGGGCCTGCGTCCAGCGCACGATGTCGCCGGCCGACATGGCGCCGGCCTGGCGTGCCACTTCACGGCCTCCGATGAACAGGCCCAGGGTCGGGATGCTGCGGATGTTCAAGCGGGCGCCGACGCCGGGCGCATCGTCGGTGTTCAGCTTCACCAGCTGGACTTTCGGCTCCAGCTGCGCCGCAGCCTGTTCGAAGGCCGGCGCCATCATCCGGCAGGGGCCGCACCACGGCGCCCAGAAGTCCACCAGCACCGGCAGATCGCTGCGGGTGACGTGGCGGTCGAACTCCGCCGCGCCCAGGTTCTGGGGATGGCCGGAGAACAGTGCCTCGTGGCAGCGGCCGCATGTGGGCCGTTTCGCCAGGTCTTCGCCCTGGACGCGGTTGGTGGTGTGGCAATGCGGACAGACGACGTGCAGCTGACTCATGGGACGATGGATCTCCGTGGCAGATCCCCAGATGCGGGCCGGCCGTCCCTTCGCAAGAGCGCAAGACGCAAGAGTCAGAAACGTGGCTGTGACAATTCCTCGAAGAGCGTTCGGTAGATGCGGTAACGGCCGGGCGTGACCGCCGCGCAGGCATCCTCGCCGACCGCCGCCTGCACGCCGCAGCCGGGCTCGTGCAGGTGGGTGCAGTTGTAGAAGCGGCAGCCGCTGGCATGGTCGCGCAAGTCGGGCATGAGACCAGCCAGCTGCATGGGCGCGATGTGGTGCAGCCCGAACTCCTGGAAGCCCGGCGAATCGATCAGCGCCGTCGTGCGCCCGGCGTCCACCCAGTACCAGGTGGTGGCCGTCGTGGTGTGCTTGCCGGAGTTGAGCGCTTGCGAGATCTCGCCCGTCAGGGCCCCGGCCTGCGGCACCAGCAGGTTGATCAGCGTGCTCTTGCCCGCGCCCGACGGGCCCAGCACGAGCGTGGTCTTGCCCTGCAGGTGGTGCAGCAGCTCGGCGCGGTCGGTGTCGCCCGACTGGCGCAGCGACAGCGGCAGCACGCCGTAGCCCATGCGCCGGTACGGCAGCAGCCGGGCCCAGGCGCGTTCGAAGGGCTCGACCAGGTCACTCTTGTTGAGCGCAACCAGGGGCGCGATGCCTTCGGCCTCGGCCGCGATCAGCGCGCGCGCGAGCTGCATCTCGGAGAACTCGGGCTCGGCCGCGATCAGCACCAGCACCTGGTCGAGGTTGGCCGCGAAGGACTTGGTGCGCACCTCGTCCTGCCGGTAGAAGAGATTGCGGCGCGGCTCCACGCCGTCGATCACGCCCTCGTCGCCGGAGGTCTGCCAGCGCACCCGGTCGCCTACCACGGCCTGGTTCTTCTTGCCGCGCGCGTGGCACAGGCGCCGTTGTCCGTCGGGCGATTCGACGATGCAGTGGCGGCCGTGGCTCGCCACCACCAGCCCCGTCTCAGCCACGTGCGGCGGCCTTCACGCGAGCAGCGCGTCGACGCGGGCGGCGCATTCGAAATCGGTGTCCGAGATGCCCTTCACGTCATGCGTATTGAAGCGCACCACGCAGCGGCCGTAGTGCACCGACAGGTCGGGATGGTGGTCGAGCGCGTTGGCGACGAAGGCCAGGGCATTCACGAACGAGATCGTCTCGTAGTAGTTGGCGAAGGTGAAGGTCTTCTCGATGGCGACGTCGTCGCCGTCGCCGCACAGTCGCCAGCCGGGGTGTTCGGCCAGGCGGCGCACGATCTCGGTGGGCGTCAGGGCGCGGCGCGGCCGCTGCGACCAGTCGACCTTCTTCAGCATGGAGTTGCTCATGCGGGGGCTCCCGCACCGAGCCGGGCCAGGCGTTCCGAGGCCGGCGGGTGCGAATAGTAGAACTTGACGAACAGGGGGTCGGGCGTGAGCGTGGAGGCGTTGTCCTCGTACAGCTTCAGCAAGGCGTTGCCGAGGTCGCGCCCGCTGGTCTGGGCGACGGCGTAGGCGTCGGCTTCGAACTCGTGGCGGCGCGACAGCTGCGCCATCAGCGGCGAGATGAAGTAGGTGAAAACCGGCACCGCCAGCATGAACAGCAGCAGGGCCAGCGCATCGTTGGGGCCTTCGAGGTTGGGCCGCACGCCCAGGCCGGTGTAGAACCAGGCCTTGGTGGCCAGCCAGCCCAGGAGGGCGAAGCCCAGCAGGCTGAACGCGAACATGGCGACGATGCGCTTGAGGATGTGCTTGTAGTGGAAATGACCCAGCTCGTGCGCCAGCACCGCGTCGACCTCGCCGGGCGACAGCTTGGCCAGCAGGGTGTCGTAGAAGACCACGCGCTTGGCCGCGCCGAAGCCGGTGAAGTAGGCATTGGCATGGGCGCTGCGGCGGCTGCCGTCCATCACGAACAGCCCCTTGGCCGCGAAGCCGCAGCGCTGCATCAGCGCGGTGACCCGGGCCTTCAGTGTCTCGTCTTCGAGCGGCTTGAACTTGTTGAACAGCGGCGCGATGAAGGTGGGGTAGACCACCAGCAGCAGCAGGTTGAAGCCCATCCACACGGCCCAGGCCCACAGCCACCACAGCGGCCCTGCCGCGCCCATCAGCCAGAGGATGAGGGCGGCGATGGGCAGGCCGATCACCGCGCCCAGCAGCGTCGCCTTGACCAGGTCGCCCAGCCACAAGCGCCAGGTCATCTTGTTGAAGCCGAAACGCTCCTCGACCACGAAGGTCTGGTAGATGGAGAAGGGCAGTTCGAGCAGGCCGCCGATGGCGGCGAAGGCGGCCAGCAGCGCCAGCTGCTGCTGCATGCCGGAACCCAGCCAATCCAGCAGCAGGCGGTTGAGCAGGTCGAGCCCGCCCAGCAATGTCCACCCCAGCAGCACGGCGGCGCCGAACGCGGTTTCGGCCAGCCCGATGCGCGACTTGGCCATGGTGTAGTCGGCGGCCTTCTGGTGGGCGGCGAGCGACACCGTGCCGGCAAAGGCAGGCGGCACCTGGTCGCGGTGGCGCGCCACGTGTCGCACCTGGCGGCTGGCCAGCCAGAACTTCACGGCCAGGCTGGCGACCAGGGAGGCCGCGAATGCCAGCGTGAGGGCGGAGGAAGGGTCCATCCCGCAATGTTAACCATCGGCGACAATCCCCGGATGACGGAAGGAACGGCGAACGAACTGGCGCGCAGCGACCAGAACCTGGTGTGGCTCGACTGCGAGATGACGGGGTTGGACCCGGAACGCGAGCGCATCATCGAGATCGCCGTGGTGGTGACCGGCCCCAACCTGGAGCCGCGCATCGAGGGGCCGGTGATCGCCATCCACCAGAGCGACGCCCAGCTGGACGGGATGGACGCCTGGAACAAGGGCACGCACGGCCGCAGCGGCCTGACCGAGCGGGTGCGCGCGTCGACTGTGGACGAAGCCCAGGCCGAACAGGCCATCCTGGACTTCGTCGCACGCTACGTGCCCAAGCAGGGCAGCCCGCTGTGCGGCAACAGCATCGGGCAGGACCGGCGCTTCCTGGTGAAGTACATGCCCCGGCTCGAGGCCTACTTCCACTACCGCAACCTCGATGTCAGCACGCTCAAGGAACTCGCGCGGCGCTGGCGACCCGAGGTGCATGCGGCTTTCAAGAAGCGCCAGCTGCACACCGCCCTGGCCGACGTGCACGAGTCGATCGACGAACTGGTGTACTACCGCGACCACTTCCTGAAGCTGGCGCCCTGATTGCTGCAGTGCAAGAAATCCGGAAAGCTGCGATAATCGATGGCTCGCTGCCTCAGGGCAGCTGATTCGCGCATCTGCCTTCTTGCACCGGCTTCATGAAGAAGCCACACGGAGACCTTCCGTGTAGTCGTTGGAATGGTTGATGTTTTCCAACCATTTCGATGACGGCGCTTCCGCCTGGGAAGCGCCGCGTGCACTTTCCATGAACGATTTCCAAGACACTTCCCTGGCCCAACAGGCCACCCCCGTGGCCGACCAAGCCGCTGACATCCAGCCGCAGGCCGACACCCAGCCGAACGGCTTCGCGCGCCTGGGCCTCGCATCCGAACTGCTGGCCGCCGTGGCCGACCTGGGCTTCACCCAGCCGACCACCGTGCAGGAGCAGGCCATCGGCCAGGCCATGGCGCAGGCCGGCGACGCCTTCAATGACCTGATGGTCTCCAGCCAGACCGGCAGCGGCAAGACCGCGGCCTTCCTGCTGCCGGTGCTGCACACGCTGCTAGCGCAGAAGGATGCCGAAGCCGCCGCCGAGAAGCGCGCCTACGACGAAGCCATCGCGCGCGGCGAGGCGCCGCCCAAGCGCAAGCGCGCCAATCCGCTGAACCCGCGCAGCTTCAAGGCCGCCGTGCCCGGCGCGCTGGTGCTGTGCCCCACGCGCGAGCTCGCGCAGCAGGTGGCGCACGATGCCATCGACCTGGTGAAGCACTGCCGCGGCCTGCGCATCGCCAATGTGGTGGGCGGCATGCCCTACCAGCTGCAGATCGCGCGCCTGCAGAACGCCGACCTGGTGGTGGCCACGCCCGGCCGCCTGCTGGACCTGCAGCGCTCGGGCCAGATCAAGCTGGACCAGGTGCAGTTCCTGGTCGTCGACGAGGCCGACCGCATGCTGGACCTGGGCTTCGCCGAGGACCTGGAGGAAGTGAACCAGCTGACGGCCGCGCGCCGCCAGACCATGATGTTCAGCGCCACCTTCGCGCCGCGCATCCAGCAGCTGGCCACGCGCGTGATGCGCCAGCCCAAGCGCATCCAGGTGGATTCGCCGCAGGAGAAGCACGCCAACATCGAGCAGAAGCTGTTCTGGGCCGACAACATGCAGCACAAGCGCGCGCTGCTGGACCACTGGCTGCGCGATGCGACCATCGACCAGGCCATCGTGTTCGCCAGCACCAAGGTGGAGTGCGACGGCCTGGCCGAGGACCTGCAGCAGGCCGGCTTCGCGGCGGTGTCGCTGCATGGCGACCTGTCGCAGGGCCTGCGCAACCGCCGCCTGATGGCGCTGCGCCGCGGCCAGGTGCAGTTCCTGGTGGCGACCGACGTCGCCGCCCGCGGCATCGACGTGCCGACGATCACGCACGTCTTCAACTATGGCCTCCCGATGAAGAGCGAGGACTACACGCACCGCATCGGCCGCACCGGCCGCGCGGGCCGCGACGGCCTGGCGATCACCTTTGCCGAATTCCGCGACCGCCGCAAGATCGGCGACATCGAGCACTACAGCAAGCAGCGCTTCCAGGCCGAGACCATCCCGGGCCTGGAACCCAAGACGCGCTTCGAGGCGCCGCGTCCGGCCCGTGCCGGTTTCGGC
>JAEZKX010000210.1 GCA_023436025.1 Pseudomonadota bacterium
ACCCCACTCGCGCAGATCGCGCCACACGCGGCGGCTGCCGTAGGTGCAATCGCTCGCGGCAAAGCTTTGCCGGATCAGCCCGGTGAGCTTCTCGTTGTCGGTCGCCCGTCGTGACGGCTGGCGGCCAGCGTTGCAGCAGCGAAGCCCCAAGCGTTTCGAGTGCCGCCGAAGCGTGTAAGAAGGTGCTCAGCAGCGTTTGGGATAATGGCGGTAAGCCCCTCCCTTACCGTCCGAACACCATGCCGACGACCATCAAGCAAGCCGACCTGATCGAATCGATCGCCGCCGCGCTGCAGTACATCAGCTACTACCACCCCGCCGACTACATCGCCCACCTGGCCCGCGCCTACGAGCGCGAGCAGAGCCCGGCGGCCAAGGACGCGATCGCGCAGATCCTGACCAACAGCAAGATGAGCGCCACCGGCCAGCGCCCGATCTGCCAGGACACCGGCATCGTCAACGTGTTCCTCAAGATCGGCATGGACTGCCGGCTCGAAGGCTTCACGGGCAGCCTGGAGGACGCGGTCAACGAAGGCGTGCGCCGCGGCTACAACCACCCGGACAACATGCTGCGCGCCTCGGTGGTGGCCGACCCGCAGTTCGAGCGCAAGAACACCAAGGACAACACGCCGGCGGTGGTCAACGTGGAACTGGTGCCGGGCAACACGGTGGAAGTGACCGTGGCGGCCAAGGGCGGCGGCAGCGAGAACAAGAGCAAGATGGTCATGCTCAACCCCAGCGACTCCATCGTCGACTGGGTGCTCAAGACCGTGCCGACCATGGGCGCCGGCTGGTGCCCGCCGGGCATGCTGGGCATCGGCATCGGCGGCACCGCGGAGAAGGCGGCGCTGCTGGCCAAGGAAGCGTTGATGGAAGACATCGACATGTACGAGCTGCAGGCGAAGTCCTCGCGCGGCGAGCCGCTGTCGAAGCTGGAAGAGATGCGCCTGGAGCTGTACGAGAAGGTCAACGCGCTGGGCATCGGCGCCCAGGGCCTGGGCGGCCTGACCACCGTGCTGGACATCAAGATCAAGATGTTCCCTTGCCACGCCGCCGGCAAGCCGGTGGCCATGATCCCGAACTGCGCCGCCACGCGCCACGCCCATTTCACGCTGGACGGCTCGGGCCCGGCCTACATCGATCCGCCCAGCCTGGACCTGTGGCCCAGGATCGACTGGGCGCCCGACACCCAGAAGAGCAAGCGCGTCGACCTCAACACGCTGACCAAGGAAGAGATCGCCACCTGGAAGGCGGGCGACACGCTGCTGTTGAACGGCAAGATGCTGACCGGCCGCGATGCCGCGCACAAGCGCATCCAGGACATGCTGGCCAAGGGCGAGCCGCTGCCGGTGGACTTCACCAACCGCGTCATCTACTACGTGGGCCCGGTCGACCCGGTGCGCGACGAGGTGGTGGGCCCGGCCGGCCCGACCACGGCCACGCGCATGGACAAGTTCACCGACATGATGCTGTCGCAGACCGGCCTGATCGGCATGGTCGGCAAGTCCGAGCGCGGCCCGGTCGCCATCGAGGCCATCCGCAAGCACAAGGCGGCCTACCTGATGGCCGTGGGCGGCGCCGCCTACCTGGTGTCCAAGGCCATCAAGCAGTCCAAGGTGCTGGGCTTCGGCGACCTGGGCATGGAAGCGATCTACGAGTTCGACGTGGTCGACATGCCGGTGACGGTGGCGGTGGACTCCAGCGGCACCAGCGTCCACACCACCGGCCCCGCCGAGTGGTCCAAGCGCATCGCCACCGGCGAGTTCAAGAAGATCCCGGTCGCCGCGCTGTAAGCCGCGGCCTTGCCGCGCCGGGGAGTCCCTGGCGCGGCCACCTCTTTCGCCTCCTCTTTCGCCTGGAAGGCGCACGCACCGGCTTCCCGCACGCGTGAAGCCGCTCAGGCGCCCACGTTCTCCATCAACTTCTCGCCGTACGACTGGCGGTACATCTGGTGCAGGTGTTCACCCACCGTGCACGGCGTGTAGCGCGGCTGCGTGCCCGGCTCCACGCACACGGCCAGGGGCTCCACCCGCGCCTCGTAGTCGGGGCTGTAGAAGAAGGGCAGCGAGAAGCGCGGCGCGCCGTTGCCGTGCAGGTTGCGCACGCGGTGCGGATTGGAGCGGTAGCGGCCGTTGGTCCAGCGCGGGATCATGTCGCCGAGGTTGACCACGAAGCTGCCGGCGATGGGCGTCGCCGGGGCCCAGGAGCCGTCGGGCATCTTCACCTCCAGGCCCCCCAGCATGTCCTGCGCCAGGATGGTCACGGCGCCCCAGTCGGTGTGGGCGCCGGCGCCGAAGGTCTGTTCGTCGGCGTCGGCCGGGTGCGGCGGGTAGCGCACCATGCGCAGGGTCATGCCGGGGTTGCCGAAGGTGTTGTCGAAGCAGGACTCGTCCAGCCCGAGCGACAGCGCCATCAGCTGCATGATGCGCTGCGCCAGCGCCTGCATGCGCGCGATGTAGCTGCCGCAGGCGGCCGGCATGGCGGGCAGCTCCGCGGGCCAGAGGTTGGCGCCATAGGACGAGTAGCCGCGCAGCACGTAGGGATGGTCGGGCGCATGCTCCGGGCCGCAGTAGAAGCTTTCCTTCAGGTCGGGCCGGGCGTCGCGGTCCAGCGTCTGCGTGCCCACCGCCTCCCAGCCGCGCATGCCGGGCGACTGGCCCAGCACCACGCGCTGCTTGGCGGACTGCGGCAGTTCGAAGAAGTCGCGCGCCAGGGCGAACTGCGCCTCGACCTCGGCCTGCGGCACGCCGTGGCCCACGATGTAGAAGAAGCCCGAGGCGCCGGCGGCATCGCGCAACTGCTGCGCGACCTCGCGGCTGCGCGGCGCGCCCGGCTGCAGGGCGTCGCGCAGGTCGATGACGGGAATGGACATGGCGCTGCTCCTGCTCAGGGAAGGACCTTGGCGCCGGCCAGGAAGCGCGTGTCGTAGCTGCGCGCGAAGTCGACCTTGGCCGGGTCCAGCAGCTTGTGCGTGACCAGGAAGTCGTAGGTGCGCTTCAGGCGCTCGGGCGACATCGTGCCGATGCCGTTCTTCGCCGCGTCGCCGCCGCTCACCATGCCGCGCTCCTGCATGGTGGCGAAGGCGAACGCCATCTGGCCGTCGGACATCTGCGGGTTGTCCTTCTTGATCAGGGCATTGGCCGCGCTGCGGTCCGCGCCGCCCATGTAGCTCTTCCAGCCTTCGAGCGAGGCCTTGAGGAAGGCGGCCAGCACCTGGGGCCGCTCGGTGAGCGTCTTCTCAGAGCAAGAGATGGTGTTCGAATAGGCCGGCCAGCCGTGGTCGGAGAACAGGAAGAAGTTCGACTCGGCGCCCGCCTGCTTCATGGCGTAGGGGTCGTAGGTGACGTAGCCCTGCACCACCAGTTCCTTGTCGGCCATGAAGGGCTGCAGGCTGAAGGCATAGGGACGGGTCTGCTCGTCGCTGAAGCCGTAGGTGGCGCGCAGCCACGGCCAGTAGCTGCTGCGCGCCGCCGTGCCGATCATGATGGTGCGCTTGCCGATGTCCTCCAGCCGCTTGACGTGCGGGTGCGCGACCAGCCCCTGCGGATCCTTCTGGAAGATGGCCGCCACGTTGACGATGGGCACGCCCTGCTCGCGCGCCTTCAGCACCAGCGGGTCCGACGAACCCATGATGCAGTCGGCCTGCCCCGCCGCCAGGATCTGGACGGCGTTGACCTGCGGGCCACCCATGCGGATGGTCACGTCGAGGTTGGCCGCCTTGTACAGGCCCTGGGCCAGAGCCTGGTAGTAGCCGCCATGCTCGGCCTGGGCGTACCAGTTGGTGAGGAAGGTGAACTTCTCCTGCGCGGCGGCCGGCAGGGCCACCCAGGCCAGCACGCAGCAGGCGGTCCGGGCATGGGAGGCGAAGGAGGACAAGGCGGGGGGCATGGCGGGCTCCGGTTGCGTTGGGTTCCTGGCCGAAGATCCGATCGTTCGGTCGGGATGGCCTCGCAAGCACCGTGCCCGCGCACGCGGTCCCCGGCGCACCGGCTCTGCGCACCGGCTCAGTACCGGCTCAGTAC
>JAEZKX010000235.1 GCA_023436025.1 Pseudomonadota bacterium
AAACCGAAACCGAAACCGAAACCGAAACCGAAACCGAAACCGCAGCCGAAGCCGCAGCCGCAGCCGCAGCCGCAGGTGCAGCTGCAGCCGGATCTCCCCAGGCCCTGCGTTTTCAGGCAGAATAGAACGACCGTTCGTTTTATTTTCAACTAGGAAGCGCGTCGATGTCGGTGACGGACAGTCCGCCCAAGCCTTCGCGTGCCCGCGAGGGCAGGGCCCAGAAGGGCCAGCAGACCAAGGCAGCCATCGTCGATGCCGCCCTGGGCCTGGCCACGCAGATCGGGCTGGAAGGCCTGTCGATCGGCGCCCTGGCAGAGGTCACGCAGATGAGCAAGTCGGGCGTGTTCGCCCACTTCGGCTCGCGCGAGGAGCTGCAGATCTCCGTGGTCCGCGAATACCACGCCCGCTTCGAGGAAGAGGTCTTCTACCCGGCGCTGCGCGAGCCGCGCGGCCTGCCGCGCCTGCGCGCGCTGTTCGCCAACTGGATGAAGCGCACCTCGGTGGAACTGGACTCCGGCTGCCTCTACATCAGCGGCGCCGTCGAGTTCGACGACCGCCCCGGCCCCGTGCGCGATGCGCTGGCCGCTTCCGTGCAGACCTGGCACAACGCCATGAAGCGCGCCATCACCATGGCCAAGGACCAAGGCCACCTGGGCGCCGACGTGGACGAGGAGCAGATGCTGTTCGAGATCCACGGTCTCATCCTCGCGCTGCACTACGACGCGCGCTTCTTCAAGAACCCCGATTCGATCGCCCGCGCGCGCGCGGGATTCGAGCATGTGCTGCAGCGCTGTGCCGCTGCGCCCATCCCCGCCGCCGAACCCTGGCCCGACCAGAACATCAAGGAGTGAACCATGCCCACCTACACCCCGCCCCTGCGCGACATGCAGTTCGTGCTGCATGAAGTCCTGAAGGTCGCCGACGAATACCAGGCGATGCCGCGCCATGCGGAGACCGACGTCGACACCATCAATGCCGTGCTGGAGGAAGGCGGCAAGTTCGCGAGCGAGGTGATCTTTCCGCTCAACATCACGGGCGACACCGAAGGCTGCAAGCTCGACAAGGAGACCCACGCGGTCACCACCCCGACCGGCTTCAAGGACGCCTACGCCAAGTACATCGAAGGCGGCTGGCCGGCGCTGTCGACCGATCCGGAATACGGCGGCCAGGGCCTGCCGATCACGGTGAACCAGGCCTTCTACGAAATGCTCAACAGCGCCAACCAGGCCTGGACCATGTACCCGGGCCTGTCGCACGGCGCCTACGAGGCGCTGCACGCGCATGGCACGCCCGAGCAGAAGAAGCTGTACCTGCCCAAGCTGGTCAGCGGCGAGTGGACCGGCACCATGTGCCTGACCGAGCCGCACTGCGGCACCGACCTGGGCCTGCTGCGCACCAAGGCCGAGCCGCAGGCCGACGGCACCTACCGCATCACCGGCAACAAGATCTTCATCTCCGCCGGCGAGCACGACTTCACCGAGAACATCGTCCACCTGGTGCTGGCCCGCCTGCCCGACGCGCCCAAGGGCAGCAAGGGCATCAGCCTGTTCGTGGTGCCCAAGTACAAGGTCAATGCCGACGGCAGCATCGGCGAGCGCAACGCCATCTACTGCGGCGGCCTGGAGCACAAGATGGGCATCCACGGCAACGCCACCGCGCAGATCGTGCTGGACGGCGCGGTCGGCACGCTGGTGGGCGAGCCGAACAAGGGCCTGGCGGCCATGTTCGTGATGATGAACGCGGCCCGCCTGGGCGTGGGCAACCAGTCGCTGGGGCTGACCGAGGTGGCCTACCAGAACGCGCTGGCCTACGCCAAGGACCGCATCCAGATGCGCTCGCTCTCGGGCACCAAGGCCAAGGACAAGCCGGCCGACCCCATCATCGTGCACCCCGACGTGCGCAAGATGCTGCTGACCGCCAAGGCCTATGCCGAGGGCGGGCGTGCGCTCAACCTGTTCTGCGCCCTGCTGATCGACCGCGAGCTGCAGCACCCGGACGAGAAGGTGCGCAAGGAAGCCGCCGAACTGGTGGCCCTGCTGACCCCCATCGTGAAGGCCTTCCTGACCGACAACGGCCACATCGCCACCAACGCCTGCCTGCAGGTGTTCGGCGGCCACGGCTACATCAAGGAATGGGGGATGGAGCAGTTCGTGCGGGACAACCGCATCAACATGATCTACGAGGGCACCAACACCATCCAGTCGCTCGACCTGCTGGGCCGCAAGGTGCTGGGCAACAACGGCGCCACCCTCAAGAAATTCGGCAAGCTGGTGGCCCAGCTGGTCGAGGAAGAGGGCGTCAACGAGAAGATGGCGGAGTTCATCAACCCCATCGCCTACCTGGGCGACCAGATGACCAAGTTCACCACCGAGCTGGGCTTCAAGGGCTTCCAGAACCCGGACGAAGTGGGCGCCGCCGCGGTGGACTACCTGCGCGTGCTGGGCCACCTGGTGTTCGGCTACTTCTGGGCCCGCATGGCGCAGGCGGCGTTGCGGCAGATCGAGGCGGGCAACACGGATCCGTTCTATCAGGCCAAACTGCAGACCGCGCGTTTCTACTTCGCGCGACTTTTCCCCGAAACCACGATGCTGATGCGCACGGCCCGCTCCGGCGCAAAGGTACTCCTCGACACGGAAGCTGCACTCGCATGAAGACCATCCTCACCTTGGCGGCCCTGTTCGCCGCCTCGTCCGCCTTCGCCCAGTCGACGCCGATCGGCCTGTGGCGCAGCATCGACGAGAAGACGAACCAGCCGACCGCCGAGATCCGCATCGTGGACGACGGCGGCGTGGTTTCGGGCCGCATCGAGAAGCGCCTGAGCCCCACGGCCAAGGCCGAGGATGTCTGCAAGGAGTGCAAGGACGAGCGCAAGGGCCAGCCCCTGCTGGGCATGGAGATCCTGCGCGGCGCCAAGAAGGTCGAGGGCAAGGACGTCTGGGAAGGCGGCAAGATCCTCGACCCCGAAAGCGGGCGCGAATACAACCTGCGACTGACCCCCGTCGACGGCGGCCAGAAGCTCGATGTGCGTGGTTCCATCGGCCCGTTCGGCCGCACCCAGACCTGGGTGCGGGCGCAGTAGCGGGTCGCCATGTACAAGGACCAAGACGAACGACCGGCCGGCCAGCCGGCGGTCAATGACAAGGCGAAGAAGATGAGCCGATTCCTGGTGAAGAAGGTGGCCGTGCTGGGCGCCGGCGTGATGGGCGCGCAGATCGCGGCCCACCTGGTGAACGTCAAGGTGCCGGTCGTGCTGTTCGACCTGCCCGCGAAGGAAGGCCCGAAGAACGGCGTGGTGGCGAAGGCGGTGGAGGGGCTGAAGAAGCTCAAGCCCTCGCCGCTGGGCGTGCCGGAAGACGCGGCGCTGATCCAGCAGGCCAACTACGAAGAGAACATGGACCTGCTGGGCGAGTGCGACCTGGTGATCGAGGCGATCGCCGAGCGCATGGACTGGAAGCTGGACCTGTACCGCAAGATCGCGCCGCACGTGGCGCCCCACGCGATCCTGGCTTCCAACACCTCGGGCCTGTCGATCACCAAGCTGTCCGAGGCGCTGCCGGAGTCCATCCGCCCGCGCTTCTGCGGCATCCATTTCTTCAACCCGCCGCGCTACATGATGCTGGTGGAGTTGATCGCGACGCCGGCCACGCAGCCCGGCATCCTCGACGACCTCGAGACCTTCGTCACCAGCGGCCTCGGCAAGGGCGTGGTGCGGGCCAAGGACACGCCCAACTTCATCGCCAACCGCGTCGGCATCGCCGGCATGCTGGCGACGATGCACGAGGTCGAGAAGTTCGGCCTGACCTACGACGTGGTGGACGACCTCACCGGCAAGAAGCTGGGCCGCGCGTCCAGCGGCACCTTCCGCACCGCCGACGTGGTGGGCCTGGACACCATGGCGCACGTCATCAAGACGCTGCAGGACAACCTGTCGGCCGAGACCGACCCCTTCTACGCCAGCTTCGGCACGCCCGCGGTGCTGACGGCGCTGCTGGAGAAGGGCCACCTGGGGCAGAAGACCAAGGCCGGCTTCTACAAGAAGGTCGGCCGCGACATCCTGCGCTTCGAGCTGGAAAGCGGCGAGTACGTGCCCGGCGGCCAGAAGGCCGACGAGGTCTACGCCCGAATGCTGAAAAAGCCCGCCGGCGAGCGCCTGCGGCTGCTGCGCAATGCCACCGGCGCGCAGGGCCAGTTCCTGTGGTCCATCCTGCGCAATTCCTTCCACTACGCGGCGGTGCACCTGGCGTCCATCGCCGACACCGCGCGCGACGTCGACCAGGCCATGCGCTGGGGCTTCGGCATGAAGCAGGGCCCCTTCGAGCTGTGGCAGGAGGCCGGCTGGCTGGAGGTGGCGCGCTGGATCCAGGAGGACATCGATGCGGGCAAGGCGCTGTCGAAGGCGCCGCTGCCGGCCTGGGTATTCGAAGGCCAGGTCGCCGAAGCGGGCGGCGTGCATACCGCGCAGGGTTCCTGGAACCCGACCGCCGGCCGCTTCGAGCCGCGCCGCGAGCTGCCGGTGTATGGGCGCCAGCTGTTCCCCGAGCTGCTGCGCGGCGAAGCCGGCCCGCGCTTCCAGACCGCCGGCACCACGCTGCACGAGGACAAGAACCTGCGGCTGTGGACGCTGGACGGCGAGGTGCTGATCGCCTCGCTGAAGACCAAGATGCACGTCATCAGCCCCGAGGTGTGCGAAGGCCTGCAGCAGGCGGTGGAGCTGGCCGAGAAGGATTTCCAGGGACTGGTGATCTGGTCGGGCGACGAGCCCTTCAGCGCCGGCGCCGACCTCGAGTCGACCCTGCCGGCCTTCATCGCCGTGGGCGTGGCGGCCATCGAGGACGCCGAGGGCTTCATGCAGCAGACCATGCTGCGCCTGCGCTATGCGGCCGTGCCGGTGGTCTCGGCGATCCGGGGGCTGGCGCTGGGCGGCGGCTGCGAGCTGGGCCTGTACTCGGCCCGCCGCGTGGCGGCCATGGAGAGCTACATCGGCCTGGTGGAAGTGGGCGTGGGCCTGGTGCCTGGAGCCGGCGGCCTGGCCTACATCGCGCGCCGCGCCGCCGAGAACGCGGCCACCAGCACCGACAAGGATCTGCTGAAGTTCCTCACCGAGGGCTTCACCGCCGCGGCCATGGCCAAGGTGGGCACCAGCGCCATCGAGTCGCGCAAGCTCGGCTACCTGCTGGACAGCGACGTCATCGTGCCGCACAAGGACGAACTGCTGCACGTGGCGGTGCAGCAGGCCAAGGCGCTGTCCGACGCCGGCTACCGGCCGCCGCAGCGGCGCATGTTCCCGGTGGCCGGCCGCAGTGCCAAGGCCACCATCCAGGGCCAGCTGGTCAACATGCGCGACGGCGGCTTCATCAGCGCGCACGACTTCCGCATCGGCTCGCTGATCGCCCATGTGGTCACGGGCGGCGACGTCGACGCCAACACGCTGGTGACGGAGGAATACCTGATGACGCTGGAGCGGCAGGCCTTCTGCGAGCTGGTGCAGCACCCGAAGACGCAGGAGCGCATCCTGGGGATGCTGAGCACGGGCAAGCCGGTTCGCAACTGATGGGCCTTCCTCCCTCCCCGCAACATGAACCCCTTGGGGACGGCGCGCGGGCGCGCCGTCCCGACCCTCCCCTGGCGGGGGAGAGCAGATAGCAGGAGCCTTCCATGAAACAAATCCAGGACGCCTACATCGTCGCCGCCACGCGCTCGCCCATCGGGCGCTCGCACAAGGGCTTCTTCCGCAACACGCGGCCGGACGACCTCCTGGCCACCGTGCTGCGCTCGGCGCTGGCGCAGGTGCCCGGCCTCGATCCGCATGCGATCGAGGACGTGATCTGCGGCTGCGCCATCCCCGAGGCGCAGCAGGGCCTCAACGTGGCGCGCATCGGCGCCGTGCTGGCCGGCCTGCCCAAGAGCGTCGGCGGCATCACGGTCAACCGCTTCTGCGCCTCCGGCCTGGCCGCGGTGCAGATGGCCGCCGACCGCATCCGCGTGGGCGAGGCCGACGTGATGGTCGCCGCCGGCACCGAGAGCATGAGCATGGTGCCCATGATGGGCAACTCGCCGTCGCTGTCGCCCAGCATCTTCTCCAACCCCGACGACATCGAGAGCTACGGCATCGCCTACGGCATGGGCCTGACGGCGGAGAAGGTCGCGCAGCAGTGGAAAGTGGGCCGCGAAGCCCAGGACCGCTTCGCCTACGAATCGCACATGAAGGCGGTCAAGGCCATGCAGGCCGGCGAGTTCGCCGGCGAGATCACCGAGGTCGAGGTCCAGGAGCGGGCGGTCGACCTGGAGAGCGCGGAAGTCGACATCCGCACGCGCAAGGTGAACCTGGACGAAGGCGCGCGGCCCGACACGACGGTGGAGGCGCTGGCCAAGCTGCGTCCGGTGTTCGCCGCGCGCGGCAGCGTGACGGCCGGCAACAGCTCGCAGACCTCCGACGGCGCCGGCGCGCTGATCCTGGCCAGCGAGGCGGCCGTCAAGCGCTTCGGCCTGACGCCGCTGGCGCGCTTCGTCAGCTATGCCAGCCGCGGCGTGCCGCCGCACATCATGGGCATCGGCCCGATCGAGGCGATTCCCGCCGCGCTGAAGTCCGCCGGCCTGAAGCAGGACGATATCGACTGGATCGAGCTGAACGAGGCTTTCGCTGCACAGTCGCTCGCCGTGATCGACACCCTCAAGCTGGACGCGGCCAAGGTCAACCCGCTGGGCGGCGCCATCGCCCTGGGCCACCCGCTGGGCGCCACCGGCGCGATCCGCTCGGCCACCGTGGTGCACGCGCTGCAGCGCCGCAAGCTGAAGTACGGCATGGTGACCATGTGCGTGGGCATGGGACAGGGGGCAGCAGGCATCTTCGAGCGGGTCTGAAGATCCGCGCGGGGCCATGGTGGAGCAGGTGACGCTCACCGCGCGCGACGGTGTGGCCATCGCCGCGCGGGTCTACCCGCCGGTCGGCCCCGTCCGGGGCAAGGTCGTCATCGGCGGCGCCATGGGCGTGCGGCAGGCCTTCTATGCGCGCTTCGCCGCCTGGCTGGCCACGCAGGGCTGGCGCGTCACCACCTTCGACTACCGCGGCAGCGGAGATTCGGCGCCGCCTTCGCTGCGCGGCTTCCGCGCCGACCTGTTCGACTGGACGCGCGACTACGAGGCCGCCATCGACCACGCGCACGCCGCGCTGCCCGAGGGGCCGCTGTACCTGCTGGGACACAGCCTCGGCGCGCAGCTGCCGGGCCTGCTGGAGAACCAGGCCAAGGTGGACGGCCTGCTCAGCGTGGCCGCGGGCAGCGGCTACTGGCGCGAGAACGCGCTGCGCGTGCGCTTGTTCGTGCCCTGGCTCTGGTTCGTGCTGGTGCCGCTGCTCACGCCGCTGTGCGGGTATTTTCCGGGCCGCACGCTGCGCAAGGTCGGCGACCTGCCGGGCGGGGTGGTGATGCAGTGGCGCCGCTGGTGCCTGGACCCGCACTACAGCGTCGGCGCCGAGGGCGAAGCCGTCCGCCGGGCCTATGCGCGCGTCCGTTTCCCGGTGCTGGCCCTGTCCATGTCCGACGACGAACTGATGACGCTGCGCGGCACGCGCAGCCTCATGCGCCTCTACGAGAACGCGCCCAGCCGGGTGGAGCGCATCGCGCCCGCCGACCTGGCGGTGCGCCGCATCGGCCACTTCGGCGCCTTCCGCGACGAGCAGGAAGCCAGGCTGTGGCCGCGCATGGCCGACCGGCTGCTTCGCCTCTCGGTGCCGGCGGCTGCATGAGCGCAGCGGCCCACGCCTTCGACGCCGCCGTCGCGCTGGACCCCGGCGAGGACGGCACCTGGCAGGGCCGCACGCATGCGGCCTGGGCCAACATGATCGGAACCTATGGCGGCATCACCGCGGCGCAGATGCTGCAGTCGGTGCTGCTGCATCCGCAGTTGCTGGGCGAGCCCGTCGCCCTCACCGTCAACTTCGCGGCAGCTGTCGCACAGGGCGGGTTCACGCTGCGGCCGCGGTCGGCGCGCACCAACCGATCGACCCAGCACTGGACCGTGGAACTGCTGCAAGGCGATGCGGTCGTCGCCACGTCCACGGCCGTCACGGCCGTGCGGCGTGCCACCTGGGGCATGCAGGAAGCGGCCGCGCCCGTCGCACCGCGGCCCGCGGACACGCCGCGCACCCTGCGCCGCGGCACCGAATGGGTGCAACGCTACGACCTGCGCTACCTGGAAGGCGACGTCCCGCGCAGCTGGGACGGCCAGGACAGCGGCACCAGCCTGAGCCGGCTGTGGGTGCGTGACGACCCGCCCCGCCCGCTGGACTTCGCCTCGCTCACGGCGCTGGCCGATGTCTTCTTTCCGCGCCTGTGGCTGCGGCGCGCGCGGCTGGCGCCGCTGGGCACCGTGTCGATGACGGTGTACTTCCACGCCAGCGGCGAGCAGCTGCGCGGCACCGGTGACGGCTGGCTGCTCGGCCAGGCGCAGGGACACGGCTTCGGCCGCAACTTCCTCGACCAGTCGGGCCTGCTGTGGAACGAGGCGGGCGAACTGCTCGCCACGACCCACCATGTCATGTACAACAAGGAGTGATGCCGTGGCGGCTGCGTCTTCCCCTCGTGCTGATGGACGGCGCCGCCTGCATCCGCGACCCTTTCGCGCAGCGCTATGCTCCGAAGGAAAACCACGGCATCCTGCAGCCGGCGCGCGCCGCCGCCGGCGGCCGGATGCCGCACCGCCAGCCGCGCGTTGTCCCGACGCGCAAGCTGGGCCTGCAGCCCTGAGGGAGAAGTCCTGATCATGACCAAGCACGTGGAGTTCTGGTTCGACGTCGTCAGCGCGGCGTCCTACCTCGCCTGGACGCAGTTGCCCGGCCTGGCCGAAGCCACTGGCGCGCAGGTCGACCTGCGGCCCTTCCTCCTGGGCGGCGTGTTCCAGGCCACCGGCAACCGCTCGCCGATGGAGGTGCCGGCCAAGGGCCGCTACATGCGCGAAGACATGCAGCGCTTCGCGCGCCGCTACGGCGTGCCTTTCCGGTCCAACCCGCATTTCCCCATCAACACCCTCGTGGCGATGCGCGGCGCCATCGGCTTGCAGATGCGCCAGCCCAGCCGCTTGGGCGTCTACGTCGACGCGATCTTCGATGCGATCTGGGCGGAGGGCCGCAACCTGAACGATCCCGCCACCGTCGGCGCCGTGCTGGCGGAGAGCGGCTTCGATCCCGGGGAGATCCTCGCGCTCACGCAGGACCCCGAGGTGAAGGAACGGCTCAAGACCGAGACCCAGGAAGCCGTGCGACGCGGCGTCTTTGGCGCGCCCACCTTTTTCGTCGGCGACCAGATGTTCTGGGGCCAGGACCGACTCGATTTCGTCAAGGAAGCACTGCAATGAGTACCGATATCCTCCTGCATGCCGAAGGCGGCGTGACAACGCTCACGCTGAACCGGCTGGCGCGCAAGAACTCCATCACTTCCGCCATGTACGGCGCCATGGCCGACGCGGTGGAGCAGGCGGCCGCCGACCCCACCGTGCGCGTGCTGCTGCTGCAGGGCCACGAGACCGTGTTCTCGGCCGGCAACGACATCGGCGACTTCCTGCACCAGCCGCCCGCGGGCGATGGCTCGCCGGTCTTCCGCTTCCTGCATGCCATCGCCGCTTTCCCCAAGCCGCTGCTGGCGGCGGTGTGCGGACCGGCGGTCGGCATCGGCACCACGCTGCTGCTGCACTGCGACCTGGTCTACGCCGGCGACAACGCCGCCTTCTCCATGCCCTTCGTGAACCTCGGCCTGTGCCCGGAAGCGGCGTCGAGCCTGCTGGTGCCCCAGATGCTCGGCTACCACCGCGCGGCCGAGGCCCTGTTGCTGGGCGAACCCTTCATGGCCGAAGCGGCGCTGGAGGTCGGCCTGGTCAACCGCGTGCTGCCGCCCACCGAGGTGAACGGGTATGCCGCCGCCCAGGCCCGCAAGCTGGCGGCCAAGCCGCTGTCGGCCCTGGTCGAGACCAAGCGCCTGATGAAGGCCGGCGAACGGCAACGCGTGCTGCAGCAGATGGCCGAGGAGGGCGCGAGCTTCCGCCGCATGCTGCAGGAGCCGGCGGCCAAGGAGGCGTTCACCGCCTTCATGGAGAAGCGGCGGCCGGACTTCTCCAAACTCTAGGCGGCAGCGGCAGCGGCAGCGGCAGCGGCGGGCCGCCGGCGCAATTCCCTTGCGCGGCACAGGTCATGGGTCGCCACGCGCCGCGGCGTGCGATCATCGCGCCGCCGGCGACTCCGTCGCCGTTTCGCATCTCCCGCGACCCGCGCGCGCCCACCGGCCGCACGGCGTTCGCCCCATGACATCCGCAGCACTAGTGCGCATCCGACCCCAACCCGCCGATGACCATCATCCGCTTCCCGCCGGCATCAAGGCGATGCTGGTGGGAATCCCGGATGCGTTCTTCGTCCTCGCCGGGCCGCGCGACGAGCGCAGGAGGCAGGCTGCATGAGTGCCGCCAACCGCCCGGACGCCGAAGTCGAACGGCTGCTGGACGACATCCGTGATGCCAAGCACCGGCTGCGCGAGCTGCTGGTCGACCGCGAGACGCAGTTGCGCATGGCCGCGCGGCTGGCGGCGGTGGCGGCCTGGCGGGTGTCGTGGCGACCGGCGCGCTTCCAGCCCTCGGCCGAGTGGCTCGCCCTGCTGCACTGGCAGGCAGCCGCGCCGCCCACGCTCACCGCCGTATTGCGCCTGGTCTCGCCCGAGGTGCGGCGCCAGCTGGTGGCGCAGGCGCGCGCCTGCGTCGAACGCAAGGCGCCGTTCGACCTGACGGTGGCCGCGCGCACGTTCCGCGGCAAGGCCGTGTGCCTGCGCCTGATCGGCGAACCCGAGGTGGACGAGGACGGCCTGGCCACCGGGCTGCATGGCGCCTGCCAGGACACCAGCGACCAGGTCGCGCGCGAGCGCGAGGCATCGCTGCTGGCGCAGCGCCTGACGACCACGGTGGAGAGCATCACCGACGGGCTGTTGAGCCTGGGGCGTGACTGGCGCGTCACCTTTGTCAACCGCGCCGCCGAGAACATCCTGCGTTGCCGGCGCGAGGACCTGCTGGGCCGCGTGGTGTGGGACGTGTTCCCCAGCGCGGCGGGCGGGGTGTTCCTTGCCGAGGCCGAACTGGCCCTGGCGACGAATCGCGCGCGCACGTTCCGCGGCTACTGGGAAGCGCCAGGTGTGTGGCTGGAACTGCGCGCCTTTCCGTCGGACGCGGGCCTGGCGGTGTACTTCGCCGATGTCACGCGCCAGCAGGAGCTGCAGGACGAGCTCGAGCGCAACCGGCGCGAGCTGGAACTGCAGGTCGCGCGCCGCACGCGCGAACTGCGGCTCATCAACGAGGAGCTGAGCGCCTTCACGGTGGCGGTGGCGCACGACCTGCGCGCCCCACTGGCCGCCATCGATGGTTTCTCGCGCGTGCTGCGCGAGCGGGTGGGCCAGGCCGACCCCAAGGCGCGGCACTACGCCGAGCGCATCGGCGCCGGGGTCGAACGCATGGAGGCGATGATCGCGGCGCTGCTGGAGCTCGCCCGCATGGGCCAGGCGCCGATGGAGCGCGTGGCGCTGGACCTCGGCGCGATGGCCGCCGAAGTGGTGGAGGCGTTGCGCACGGCGGAGCCGTCGCGCAACGTGTCGGTGGACATCGGCCCCGACCTGCGCGCCACCGGCGATCCGCGCCTGCTGCGCAACGTGCTCGAAAACCTCATCGGCAATGCGTGGAAATTCACCGCCCAGGTGGAAGCCGCCCGCATCCGCGTCGGCCGCGAGGCCAGTGGCGCCTTCTACGTGGCCGACAACGGCGCCGGCTTCGACACGGCGCATGCCGAGAAGCTCTTCGTGCCCTTCCAGCGGCTGCACGAGCACGCCGAATTCCCCGGCACGGGCATCGGCCTGGCCGCGGTGCGGCGCGTGATCCAGCGCCATGGCGGCGAGATCCGCGCTTCCTCCGGGCCGCTGGGTGGTGCCGTGTTCCACTTCACCTTGCCGCCGCGCTGAGGGCGCAGCGGTGCCGCGGAGCCGGATCCGGGGTCGGCTGCAAGCCCGACGGACCCGCCGTATCATGCGCCGCATGGCCTACCTGCTCCTCATCCACGAACCGGTCGGACAACGCGCCACCCGCTCCCGGGCGGAGGGCGAAGCGGTGTACGAACGCATGCTGCAGTTCGGCCGCGAACTGCGCGCCCAGGACAAGCTGATGGCGGCCGAATCGCTGGCTTCGCTCGACGCCCAGGCGGCGCGCCTGCAGGTGCGCGGCGGCAAGCCGGTGGTGCTGGACGGCCCCTTTGCCGAAGCCAAGGAGATGGTGGGCGGCTTCTTCCTATTGAACTGCGCCACGCGCGAGGAAGCGCTGGCCATCGCCGCGCGCTGCCCGGCGGCCGAATGGGCCACGGTGGAGGTGCGCGAGACCGCGCCCTGCTACGTCTAGAAACATTCACGGGCGCGGGCCTGTCGATCCGGCCGGGCCTGCTTCGTCGTGTGGTGAGAAGCGCGCAACCGCGCGCTTCGCCGACCGGATCCCGGAGACCACCATGCGCTTCCTCATCATCGTCAAGGCAACCGCCGATTCCGAGGCGGGCCGCTTCCCGCCCGATCCCGAGCCGCTGTTCGCCGCCATGGCGGACTACCACGAGCAACTCGCCCGGGCGGGCGTGCTGCTCGATGCGGCGGGCCTGCAACCGAGCAGCAAGGGTTGGCGCGTGCAGTACGGCCCCGACGGGCAGCGCCGCGTCATCGATGGGCCGTTCACCGAGAGCAAGGAGCTGGTGGCCGGCTACACGCTGATCCAGACCCGCAGCCGCGAGGAAGCGCTGGAATGGACGCGGCGCTTTCCCCATCCCGTGGGCGAAGGCGAGCCCTGCCACATCGAGGTGCGGCCGCTGTACGAGGCACAGGACTTCGAGGGCGTGGTCGCCGCCCGCACGGCCGAACGCTTCCGCGCCGTCGGCGTGGGTTGATGCGGGAGGCAGCATGATCCTCAAGGCCCTTTCCGCGATCGTGCTGGTGGCCGTGGCCGGCGTGCTGGGCGCCGCCGCCACGCGGCCCGACAGCTTCCGGGTGGCCCGCAGCACCACCGTGCAGGCGCCGCCCGAGCGGCTGCACGGACTCATCGCCGACCTGCGCCAGTTCAAGACCTGGAACCCGTTCGACCGCGACCCGGCGAGCCAGGGCAGCTACCGCGGCCCCGCGGCCGGCGTGGGCGCCGCGTACGACTTCGCCGGCGGCTCCGCCGGCGACGGCAGCCTGCGCATCGTCGACGCGACGCCGTCGCGGGTGACCATGGAGCTGCACATGCGCAAGCCCCTGGAGACGCGCAACAACGTGCAGTTCACGCTGCAGCCGCGCGACGGCGGCACCGAAGTGACCTGGGCGATGGACGGGCCGATGCCCTTCGTCTCCAAGGTCATGACCCTGTTCGTGGACATGGACCGCATGCTCGGCGGCCAGTTCGAATCCGGCCTCGCCGACCTCAAGCGCGCCGCCGAGCGGCGCTGACCAGAAAGGAATGCCCACCATGGCGCGCAAGATCTTCGTCAACCTGCCGATCAAGGACATGGAACGCTCGCAAGCGTTCTTCCGCAAGCTCGGCTTCGACTTCAACCCGCAGTTCACCAACGCGCAGGGCGCCTGCATGGTGGTCTCGGAGGACATCTTCGTGATGCTGCTGGTCGAACCCTTCTTCGCCACCTTCATCAAGAAGCCGATCGCCGACGCGCGCAAGTCGACCGAGGTGCTGGTGTGCCTGTCCTGCGACAGCCGCGAGGAGGTCGACGCACTGGTGCGCAAGGCCGTGGCCGCCGGCGGCACGACCTACAACGCGCCGCAGGACCACGGCTTCATGTACGGCCACGGCTTCGAGGACCTGGACGGCCACATCTGGGAACTGGCGTGGATGGACCCGAACGCCGCGCCGCCGCAGGCCTGAGAAGCACGCCCCCATGCATTCGGCCACCCACCAGGCGATCGCCGGCATCTGGCGCATCGAATCGCCGCGCATCGTCGCGGCCGTGGGCCGCATGGTGCGCGACATCGGGGTGGCCGAGGAGCTGGCGCAGGATGCGCTCATTGCCGCGCTGGAGCACTGGCCGCGCGAGGGCGTGCCCCGCAATCCGGGCGCCTGGCTCATGACCACCGCCAAGCGCCGCGCGCTCGACCACCTGCGCCACCAGAAGATGCAGGGCGAGAAGCTGGAGGCGCTGGGCCAGGACCTGCAGGCGCAGGAGGCGCTGGTGGTGCCGGATTTCGTCGACGCCCTGGACGCTGCGCGCCAGGACGACATCGGCGACGACATGCTGCGGCTGATCTTCACCGCCTGCCATCCGGTGCTGTCGGCCGAGGCGCGGGCGGCCCTCACGCTCAAGCTGCTGGGCGGCCTGACCACGCACGAGATTGCCCGCGCCTACCTGGTGCCCGAGCCCACCATCGCCCAGCGCATCGTGCGCGCCAAGCGCGCGCTGCGCGAAGCCGGCGTGCCCTACGAGGTGCCGCGCGGCGAGGCGCTGGCGCCGCGCCTGGCCTCGGTGCTGGAGGTGATCTACCTGGTCTTCAACGAGGGCTACACCGCCACCGCTGGCGACGACTGGATGCGCCCGGCGCTGGCCCAGGAAGCCTTGCGCCTGGCCCGGGTGGTGGCGGAGCTGGCCCCGCGCGAGCCGGAAGCCCATGGTCTCGCGGCACTGCTGGAGCTGCAGTCCTCGCGCCTGAACGCGCGCACCGACCGCGACGGCCGGCCGGTGCTGCTGAAGGACCAGGACCGTGCGCGCTGGGACCACCTGCTGGTGCGCCGCGGGCTGGCGGCGCTGGCGCGCGCCGAGGCGCTGGATGGCGCCGATGGTTTCTACGCCCTGCAGGCCGCGATCGCCGCCTGCCATGCGCGCGCGCCGGCCGCCGAGCAGACCGACTGGCCACGCATTGCGCAACTCTACGGCCGCCTGGCGCGGGTCGCGCCATCGCCCGTGGTGGAACTGAACCGCGCGGTCGCGGTCTCGATGGCGGAAGGCCCGGCCGCGGCCCTGGCCATCATCGATGCGCTGCGCGCGGACCCGGCGTTGCGCAACTACCAATGGCTGCCCAGCGTGCGCGGCGACCTGCTGGAAAGGCTGGGGCGGCGCGAGGAAGCGCGTGCCGAATTCCTGCGCGCCGCCGGGCTCGCCGGCAACGCGCGTGAGCGCGAACTGGTGCTGGCCCGCGCGCAGGCGCTGCACTGAACGCCGGCTGCGCGCCGTGCCGGCGATCGGCC
This sequence comes from Pseudomonadota bacterium, assembly GCA_023436025.1. Lineage (GTDB taxonomy): Bacteria > Pseudomonadota > Gammaproteobacteria > Burkholderiales > Burkholderiaceae_C > Ramlibacter. The sequence goes on from JAEZKX010000235.1 coordinate 15,223, forward strand.
CGGCTACTCGATCCTGATCCCCGCTGCCTTCACCACCTCGCCGTAACGGGCCAGGTCGCGCCGCATCTCCTCGGCGAACTGTGCCGCCGTTCCTGGGGTGGCCTCGATCCCGAGCACGCGCAGCCGGTCCCTGGCGTCCGGGTCGTTCAACACGGCGGTGAGTTCCCTGCTCAGTTTTGCAGCCACCGCCGGCGGCAGGCCGGCCGGCGCCAGCAGCCCCACCCAGGAATTCACCACGAAATCCGGCATGCCCGATTCGGCGAAGGTCGGCACGTCCGGCAGCGAGGCCGACCGCGCCGCGCTCGACACCGCGATGGCGCGCAGCTTGCCGTTCTTGACGAAGCCGTGCGCGCCGGCGACTGCGGTGTAGACCAGCGGGATCGAGCCGCCGATGACATCGGTCAATGCCTGGCCCCCACCCTTGTACGGGACGTGCGTGAGCTTGGCGCCGGTGCGCATCTTGAGCAGTTCGCCGGCAATGTGCGGCGTGCCGCCGGTGCCCGAGGTGCCGAAGGACAGCCCGCCCGGCTGCGTCTTCGACACCGCGACCACGTCGGCCACCGTCTTCATCGGCAGATCCGGATGGGCCACCAGGACCAGGGTGGCGTCCCCGATCTTGCCGATGGACGTGAAGTCCTTGAGCGGGTCGAACGGCAGCTTGGCGAACACGTGCGGGTTGATCACCATCGTGCCGTCGAAGGCCAGCACCAGCGTGTAGCCGTCCGCCGGCGCCGCCTTGGCCAGCGCCATGCCGATGTTGCCCGAGGCGCCCGGCTTGTTCTCGACCACCACCTGCTGCCCGAGGCGCTTGCCCAGGAACTCGGCGATCACGCGGCCGCTGGTGTCCGTGACGCCGCCGGGAGTGAAGGGCACGATGAGGCGCAGCGGCTTGGAGGGAAAGGCGTCCTGGGCCAGTGTCGGCAACGGCAACATGGCCATGGCTGCGGCGGCCGCCAGCCAGAGGCGGCGCGCGGGTACCGGACGGGTGCGGGGGGGCATTGCTTGTCTCCTGGTGTTTGTGAAAGGCATGCTGCCACACGGGCGACGCCGGTGGAATGGGGCTTTTTCGATTGCGGGCGCGCGTATAACGTGCCCGCCGCAGCGCCAGTTCGGGTCGCGCACGGCGCGACGCACTTGCGCATCCGCGCCTAAACTACTCCGTGGCTCCTGCGCTGCTCACCGCCCCCATCCTCCCCACCCTCCTGCGCCTGGCGGTCCCCAACGTCTTCGCGATGCTGGCGGCCACCGCGGTGGGTATCGGTGAGAGCATCTACGTGGGCATGCTGGGCAAGACACCGCTGGCGGCCATGGCGCTGGTGTTCCCCTTCGTCATGCTGATGCAGATGTTCTCCGCCGGCGCCATGGGCGGCGGCGTGTCGTCGGCGATCAGCCGTGCCCTGGGCAGCGAGCAGCCGGCCCGCGCGAAGGCCTTGGCGGTCCACGCCGCGGTCATCGGTGCGACGCTCGGCGTTGCCTTCACCCTGGTGCTCTGGAGCGTCGGCCCCAGGCTCTACGCCCTCCTCGGCGGCCGGGGCCCGGTCCTGGCGGAGGCCACCACCTACGCCTTCTGGGTGTTCTGGGCCACGCCGGCGATCTGGCTGACCAACACGCTGATGTCGCTGGTGCGCGGCAGCGGCAACATGCGCCTGCCGTCCGCGCTCATCCTCGTGGTGTCGGTCGCCCAGATCGCGATGGGTGCGGTCTTCGGCCTCGGCTTGCTCGGCCTGCCGCAACTCGGGATGCGCGGCGTCGCACTGGGGCAGGTGATCGCCTACTGGGGCGCGGCGGCCTTCCTGTGGCGCTACGTGCGCAGCGACGCCGCGCGCGTGCGCCTGGTGCTCCGCGGCACCCGGCTGCAGTGGCCGCTGTTCCAGGACATCCTGCGCGTCGGCGCGCTGGCGTGCGTCTCGCCGCTGCTGACCGTGGCGACGGTACTGGTCGTCACCGCGCTGGTGGCCGCGCACGGCAACGATGCGCTGGCCGGCTACGGCATCGGCGCGCGGCTCGAATTCCTGCTGGTGCCCATTGCCTTCGGCGTCGGCGTGGCCGCGGTCCCGATGGTGGGCATGGCCATCGGCGCGGGCGACGTGCCGCGCGCGCGGCGGGTGGCGTGGACCGCCGGCATGCTGTCGGGCCTGCTGCTCGGGGGCATCGGGTCGGTGCTGGCGGTGGCGCCGGACCTGTGGGCCGCCTGGTTCACGGGCGATGCCGCCGTGCTGGCCCATGCCCGCACCTACCTGCGCTTTGCCGGCGCCGGCTTCGGGTTCTTTGGCCTGGGGCTCACGCTGTACTTCGCGGCCCAGGGCGCGGGCAACATCGCGGCGCCGGTGGCGGCCTCGGTGCTGCGCTTCCTGCTGGTGCTGGTGGTGGGCCGCGCCATGCTGGGCCCGGCGAGCGGGCCCGAGGCGCTGTTCGCGCTGGTCGGTGCGGCCATGGCGCTCTACGGCATCGCCACGGCGGTGGGCGTGTACTTCAGCGCCTGGCGGCCACAGGCACGTCCAGCCGCCCCGGCAGGCTTCAAGCTTCCTTCTTGAGCGCGTCCGGGGCGCGGTAGAACTGCGGCGCCTGCCGCTTCATCACCGGACCCTCGAACGACCAGGTCATGCACTGGCCCATGTAGAAGGGCGGCTTCCCGGGGTTCGGATCGGCCTCGCCCCGCTCGTCGCGCTCCAGCGCGCGCTGGTGCGGGATCATCTGGAAGGCCGCGGTGGCGGCGTTGAACACCAGTTCGCGCAGGTGGGTGCAGCCGCCGACGCCGCCGATGGCGCCCTCGATCTTCCTGCGCCAGCCCGGGCCCATGGTTAGGCCCACCAGCTTCTGCATCGGATCGCCGGCCGGGATGTGGCACTCGCCGAAGGGCACGTTGAGCACGCCGGTGCGGACCTCGCGGATCGTCAGGTTGTCATCGACGGTCAGGCGAACGCGCAGCAGGTGCACCGGTTCGCCCGCCGGCAACATGCCGCGTTCCCGCATGAAGGTGGGATTGGCCTTGGTGTCGCTGAGCTGGCAGTCGATGTCCCACAGGCCGTCTTCGCGCAGGAACCCTTCGAAGCTGACGCGGCGCGTATGGATGGGCCGGCGCGGCGCCGGCGGAGGCAGATCGGACATGCGTCGATCTTAGGGCCAGACGCTCCTACAGTACTTTCAGCCTCCCGGCCACCCTGGTACGGCCAGGGTAGCCCAGGATGGCAGCACGATGGGAAAAGAACGCAGGAACAACAGTGGACGCGACGAGCCCCAGGCGGCGGACGGGGCGGGAAGCCCGCAGCTGCCGCGTGTGGAGAACACCGGCAGCGGCTTCGTGCGGGTGCGCGGCGCGCGCGAGCACAACCTGCGCGACGTCAGCGTCGACGTGCCGCGCGATGCACTGGTGGTGTTCAGCGGCGTCTCGGGCTCGGGCAAGTCCTCGCTCGCCTTCGGCACCATCTACGCCGAGGCCCAGCGGCGCTACCTGGAATCGGTGTCGCCGTATGCGCGGCGCCTGATCGACCAGGCCGGCGTGCCCGACGTCGACGCCATCGAGGGCCTGCCGCCGGCGGTGGCCCTGCAGCAGCAGCGGGGCACGCCCAGCGTGCGTTCGTCGGTTGGCAGCGTCACCACGCTGTCGAGCCTGCTGCGCATGCTCTATTCGCGCGTGGGCCACTATCCGCCCGGGCAGCCCATGCTCTACGCCGAAGACTTCTCGCCCAACACGCCGCAGGGCGCGTGTCCACGCTGCCAGGGGCAGGGCCGCATCTACGATGCCACCGAGGCCTCGATGGTGCCGGATGCGAGCCTCACCATCCGCGAGCGCGCCATCGCGGCCTGGCCGCCGGCCTGGCACGGACAGAACCTGCGTGACATCCTGGTCACGCTGGGCTACGACGTCGACACGCCCTGGCGCGACCTGCCGAAGAAGGCGCGCGACTGGATCCTGTTCACCGACGAGACGCCCACCGTGCCGGTGTACCCCGGCTTCACGCCGAGGGAGACCCGGGCCGCCCTGCGCCACAAGACCGAGCCGGCCTACATGGGCACCTTCACCAGCGCGCGCAAGTACGTGCTGCACACCTTCGCCACCAGCCAGAGCGCGATGATGAAGAAGCGGGTGGCGCGCTACATGGTGAGCGCGCCTTGCCCGGCCTGCCAGGGCAAGCGGCTCAAGCCCGAGGCGCTGACCGTCACCTTCGCCGGTCACGACATCGGCGCGCTGGCGCAGTTGCCCATCGATCGCTTGGCGGAGATCCTGCGGCCCGCCGCCGAAGGCCGGCCGGGCGAGTCGGTCGCCCAGGCCGACCGGCTGACGCGTGCGGCCTCGCGGCGCGCGGCGCAGGCGCGCGTGGCC
>JAEZKX010000273.1 GCA_023436025.1 Pseudomonadota bacterium
CGGAAACCGTGCCGCGCGGAGTCGCCATGACCCTCACCCAGCTGCGCTACCTGGTCGCCATCGCCGATTCGGGCCTGAACATCACGCTCGCCGCCGAGCGCGTGCATGCCACCCAGCCGGGCCTGTCGAAGCAGCTCAAGCAGCTGGAGGACGAACTGGGTTTCCAGCTGTTCGTGCGCCGGGGCCGCAGCCTCGACTCGATCGCCCCGGCCGGCGAACGCGTGCTCGAGCACGCCCGGCGCATCCTCGCCGAGGCCGCCAACATCCGCAGCTACGCCGCCAACGAGCGCGGCGAGTACAGCGGCCGCCTGCTGCTGGCCACCACCCACACCCAGGCGCGCTACGTGCTCCCGCCCGTGATCGCCGCGATCCGGCGCGAGTTCCCGCGGGTGGACGTCGACCTGCAGGCCGGCAGCGATGCCGAGGTGATGCAGCAACTGCACGATGGTGCGGACCTGGCCCTGATCAGCACCGCCGGCAGCGTGCCCGGTGGCGGACTGCCGGTACCGCTGTACCGCTGGCGGCGCGTACTGCTGGTGCCGCGTTCGCATCCGCTGGCCGCGCTGCGGCGCGCGCCGAGCCTGGCCGAACTGGCCGCCCATCCGCTGATCAGCTACGAATCCTCCACCCGCGCCGACTCGTCGATGCGTCGCGCCTTTGCCGCGGCCGGCGCCGAACCGCAGATCGCGATGACCGCGCGCGACGCCAATCTCATCAAGACCTATGTGCGCGCCGGGCTGGGCGCCGGCCTGCTGGCGGAGATGGCCGCGGGCCCGCGCGAGGACGACGACCTGTGCATCCTCGAGGCGCCCGCGGAGATTCCCGAATGCACCACCTGGGCGGTGATTCCGCGCGGACGGGTGCTGCGCGACTACGCCCTGGCGCTGCTGCACGGCGTGGCGCCGCAGCTGGACCGGCGCGACCTGCGCCGCGTGATCGAGGGCAACCTGGAAGCCGACTGGCCACAGGCACCGGACTGGCGCGCGCTGAGCCAGGGATTCGCGATCTGAGACGCGCGGACCGTGGCTTGCGAACGCAGCGCGCCGCGGGTCAGTCCTGGACGGCGGTGATGTATGCGCCGGTGCTGATGATCTGGAAGGTGTCGTTGTCCACCCGTCGCACCGGCGTGCCATCGGACAGGGTGTAGACGAAGCGCGCGGCGCCATGGTCCTCGCCGTGCTTGCCGGCTTCAAGACGCTGGATGACACGATGGCGGTTGCCCGCCTCGTCCTGGGCATAGAGTGTCTGGGTCATGCACGGTCCTCCGGCGACGGACGGCCAAGCTAGCGCCGCGCTGGAAGGGTCCTGTGAAGAAAACACCGCGGCTGCGTTAACGGCGCACGTCATCCGTGCGCGAGGCTGCGGTGGCCGCGTCCCATCGACCGACGCCTCGATCCCGGTGGACAGCATCGCGATCGCGCACGCCGACGATGCGCCCGCCGCGTCGTCGCTCGTGCGGCGCCCGGGTCGGCATCGCCCGAGTCACCTGCCGGCGTGTTCCCGTCCCTGCGCCGAGGCCTCGGGGTGGCGGTGGTAGACCGCGTCGCGGAAGCGCTTGTGCAGGTCGGTGCCGCCGGGCGGGATGAACTGGGTGAACAGCACCGCGACGATCTGGTTGGCCGGGTCGACCCAGAACAGGGTGTTGGCATAGCCGTCCCAGAAGAACTCGCCCACCGCCCCGGAGGCTTCGCCGGCGTGCAGTGGCGGCGAGTGGCGCACGGCGAAGTCGATGCCGAAGCCGACCTGGCCCTTGCCCGGCAGCCAGGAGCGGTCGGTGACCTCCTCGGGCAGCATGTCGGTGGCCATCAGCCGCACGGTCTCCGGGCGCAGCACGCGCGCGCCCTCGAAGCCGCCGCCCTCCAGCAGCATGCGACCGAAGCGCATGTAATCGTCCAGGGTCGAGACCAGGCCGTAGCCGCCGGGAGCGTCCATCGGCCACCGGCGGTAGACGCTCTCGAAGGCAGGATGGCCGAGGACTGGCGTGAACCGGCCATCGGCATGCTCGTAGGCCGCCGCCATGCGCCCGCGGCGCTCGGGCGGCACGTAGTAGGCGGTCTCGTCCATGCGCAGCGGCTGCAGCACGCGTTCGCGCACCAGCTGGCCGAACGGCCGGCCCGCCAGCGCCTCGGCCAGGCGCGCCTGGACGTCCACCGAAATGCCGTACAGCCAGCGCGTGCCGGGCTCATACGCAAGCGGCAACGTGGCCAGGCGCTCGGACATCTGCGCCAGCGTGATCTCGCGCGAATCGATGCCGGCCTCGCGGTAGAGCTTCGCCGGCGTGTCCTGCTCGAAGGCGGCGGCGAAGCCGGCGGTGTGGCGCAGGATGTCGCGCACCAGGATCGGCCGCGCCGGCGCCACCAGCCGCGGCGTGCCGTCGGCGTTGTCGCCGGCGTACACGCGCACGCCGGCATATTCGGGCAGGTAGCGCGACAGCGGCGCGTCCAGTTCGAACAGCCCCTCCTCGTACAGCGACATCAGCACCACGCCCGTGACCGGCTTGGACATCGAGTGGATCCGGACGAGCGTGTCGCGGGTCATCGGCCGCCCGGCCTCGCGGTCGGCCATGCCGTGGGCGCCGAAATAGGCCTCGCGGCCGCGCTCGTGCACCAGGGCCGAGACGCCGACCACGGCGCCGTCCTCGACCAGCCCCCGCAGCACCACATCCAGGTGCGCCGCATCCACGACCGGGGCGGAAGGCGACGGTGCAGGCGTCGGGGTTGGCGAGGCGGCGGTCGCAGCGGGCGGAGCGCTCTGGCAACCGGCCAGGGACAGGCACAGGGCGAGGGCCAGGCTCAGTTGGATGCGCATGCACGATTCCCCGGAAAGTTGCGCGCCGGAGTATGCCGCGCGCGCGGAGCGGGTTCCCGCTGCAGCGCAGCGTGGATGCAGATGCAACCGTCGCCGCGCGGCCTCAGGCCGGCGTGGCCAGCAGCGACTCGACCGTGGACGGGTCGCGGGCGCGCATCACCCGGTTGCGGCCGTGCAGCTTGGCCTCGTACAGCGCCTGGTCGGCGCGCATCACCAGCGGCTGGGCGTGGTGGCCGTGCTCGGGGCAGCCGGCCACGCCGATCGACAGGGTGGTGCGCATGACCTGCCCGCCGGACACCACTTCCAGCGATTCGAAATGCGTGCGCAGGTCCTCGGCCAGGGCCATGGCGTCGGCCACGTGGGTTCCGGGCAGCATCAGCAGGAACTCCTCGCCGCCGTAGCGGCAGGCGATCAGGCCGTCGTCCCGCACCCGTGCGCGCAGCAGGTCGGCCAGGCAGCGGATCATCTCGTCGCCGGCCGGATGGCCGTAGGTGTCGTTGATGCGCTTGAAGCGGTCGATGTCGATGAGCACCAGGGCCAGCGGCGCGCCGCTTTCGGCGCAGACCGCGAGCTCGCGCTCCAGCGCCCCGTCGAGGAAGCGGCGGTTGTGCAGGCCGGTGAGCGGGTCGCGCTCGGCCTGCTCCTGCAGTTGCAGCTGCAGCCGGGTGATCTCCTCCAGCCGCTGGCCCAGCTCATAGCGGCTGTCGCGCAGCTTGATGCCACGCGTGTAGGCGTCGTGGGCGACGAACAGCAGATAGCAGCTGAGCAGGACGATGCACAGCAGCGAGGTGTGCAGCCGGGTGTCCGGGCGGAACTCCAGCCCGTGCACCAGCGCCACCAGGCCCACCCCGCAGGCGACCGAGGCCATGGCCATCCACACCCGCGGCAGGCCCATGAAGATCACCACGTTGAGACAGACGCCGACGAACAGCATGAAGCTGATCCACAGCGGCAGGCCCCAGACGCCGAT
>JAEZKX010000347.1 GCA_023436025.1 Pseudomonadota bacterium
GGGCGGGGGGCGGGGGGCGGGGGGGGGCCGGCGGCCGCCGCCGCGGCCGCGCAGGTCAGTAACAGGGAGGCAAACAGGCGGCGCATAGGCCGGCACTATGCCACTGTGCCATTTCACGATCCGCACCGTCGGTGCGCGGAGGACAGCGCCATGGTCCTCGTCCTACAGCGGCGGGGAGGGCCGGCTTCCAAGATTCCGCCATGAACCTCAATCGACGATCCAGCAAGCCCAGGCAGCAGGTGGACGCGAGCCGCCCGCGCCGTCGGCAGGCGCCGGGTGACGAGGGTACGAATGCGGTCCAGCACCGCCCCGATCCCAAGGCCGAGCCCATCCCGGACGGCGAGCACAAGTACGTGCCGCGCAGCCCCTACCGCACGGGCAACTACTGACGGTCCGCGGCGGGCCCGGGGCCGGGCTGCGGGACAAGCTTGCAACCGGACAGCCGGACGCAAAAGACGCAAAGGCTACGCAAAAGTCGCAAAAGGACTTCCAGAAATTTTCCTGGGCCTTCTTTTGCGAATTTTGCGTAGCTTTCGCGACCTTTGCGTCCGGCTTTTGCGTCGGCTTTTGCGTCCGGCTTTTGCGTCCGGCTTTTGCTCCGGCTTTTGCGTCCGGCTTTCTTCCGGCCACCCGCTTCCTCAGTCCCCCATCTCCACGTCCCCCAGGGGGAAGGCCACGCAGGGGAGCACCCAGGCGCCGCTTTGCTTTTCCTCGGGGAGCAGGCCGGGCCAGGGAATGCGGTAGTGCACGCTTCCGGCGCGCAAGGGGCGCAGGCAGGTGCGGCAGGTGCCATTGCGGCAGGAGCTGGACAGCGCCACCCCGGCGCGTTCGGCCGACAGCAGCAGCGGCTGGGTGGCGGGAGCCAGGAAGCGGCGTCCGGAAGGCGTGAGCACGGCCTGGTGCACCGGCTCGTGATCCGGCCCCTGATTCTTCATCGAATCATGATAATCCGCGCAGGTCAACAACCGGCGCTCCTCCATGGCATCCAGCCTTCTCGCCCTGCTCGACGACATCGCCACCCTGCTGGATGACGTCTCCGTCCTCACCAAGGTGGCCGCGAAGAAGACAGCGGGCGTGCTCGGCGACGACCTGGCGCTCAATGCACAGCAGCTCACCGGCTTCAAGGCCAACCGCGAACTGCCGGTGGTGTGGGCGGTGGCCAAGGGCTCGCTGGTCAACAAGGCCATCCTGGTGCCGGCGGCGCTGGCCATCAGCGCCTTCGCGCCCTGGGCCGTCACCGCGCTGTTGATGGTCGGCGGCGCCTTCCTCTGCTTCGAGGGCGTCGAGAAGGTGGCACACCGCCTGCTGCACAGCAAGGAGGAGGACGAGGCCCACCAGCGCGAGCTGGCCGACGCAATGACCGATCCGGGCAACGACCTCCTCGCGGTGGAGAAGGAGAAGATCAAGGGCGCGGTGCGCACCGACTTCATCCTGTCGGCCGAGATCATCGTGATTTCGCTGGGCGCGGTGGCCGAGGCCGACTTCATGACCCGCCTGGCGGTGCTGGTGGGCATCGCCCTCCTCATGACCGTGGGTGTCTACGGCCTGGTGGCGGCGATCGTGAAGCTCGACGACCTGGGCCTGTATCTCACCCGTCGCCCGGGCGCCGGCGCGCAGGCCGTGGGCCGTGCCATCCTGCGCATGGCGCCGTGGCTGATGAAGGCGCTGTCCATCGCCGGCACGGCCGCGATGTTCCTGGTGGGCGGCAGCATCCTCGCGCACGGCATCCCCGCGCTGCATCACTGGGTGGAGGGCGTGGCGGAGAAGGCCGGTGCCTGGGGCACGCCGCTTTCCATGCTGCTCGACGCGATGATCGGCTTCATTGCGGGCGCCATCGTGCTGGCCGCCTGGACTGCGATCCAGCGCTTGCGCGGCAAGCGGCCCGCGCACTGAAACGCGCCGATCGGATCATCCACGGCCTCTCCAGCGCGTCGGCTTGCACACGCCGTAGGCACCCTCCTACGCGTGCTCGCGGCGCCGGCCACTGGGGCGCTACGGCCGGGCCACGAACAATGGTTCTCCACCGAGAGGAGATCCCCATGCCTGAACTGCACCCCACCGACCCGGCCGCTGCCGGCGTGCCGCCCGGCGTGTTCGTCGCCGCGGAGGATGATTTCGATTTCGCCCTCGGCTGCGAATGCGCCGATCCCGCGCTGCAGATCGAGCGTTGGGCACACGAGGCGGCGCTGCCGTCGCGCGAGCTCAGCTAGTTCATTTGCTCGCACAAGCTGCACTTCCTGACAGCCCGGTTCCTACGGCCGGGCGCAACGACGCCCCACTTGGCGCTCCTTCCGCGATGCCTAAGCTTGGACACAGCTGGTTGAAACACCGGCACCGTTCCAACCCGGTCCCTCCGGGGGCATTCGAAATCGATGAAGGAGTAGTTCATGAAGACCAAGCAAACCCTGACGACCCTGGGTGTCGCCGCCGCCATGGCCCTGGGCGGCATCGCCGTCGCGCAGACCAGCGCCGGCCCCAACCTCAACGACACCCATTCGACCATGCAGAACAGCGGCACGAGCGATCCGAGCACCGCATCGACGCCCTCGGCCGACCTGAACGCGCAGTCGAACACGGCGGGCTCCTCCAGCGACACGTCCGTGCTGGGCGCGGGCAGCGCCGACATGAACGCCGGCTCCTCCTCGTCCGTCGGCGGCGACACGGCTGCTGCCGGCAGCACCTCCGGCGACACGTCCTCGAACGGCGTGTACAACGACATGGGTTCGCCCGCGCGCGTCGACCGCAACTGAGTTCCATCGTCCTGGCGCCACCGGTTTTCCGGCCGGTGGTGCCTTTCCACGCCTGAAGCCCCGCCATGCAGGATCCCGCACGCAAGAAGAAGCCCGAGGAAGACGATTTCTGGCCCGCGGTGCGCAAGGGGCTGCTGCTGGGCATCGCCTTGCTGGTGATCCTCGTGCCACCCCTGCGGATGGCCAAGAAGGAGCGTGCCGCCCAGCAGCCGCCGGTGGCCAGCGCCCCGCAACCACAGCCCGTTCCCCGTCCCGCGCCCGCTGCGCGGCTGGCCGATTTCGGCGGCGAGGATCCCTCGCCGGAGGTGCGCCACGTGGCCAACTGGTCGGTCCATTCGGGCGACCACCAGAAGCATGCCTTCGTCGTCGTCGACAAGGCCGACGCCCGGGTCTACGTGTTCGGCCCGGACGGTCGCCTGAAGGAAAGCGCTCCCGCCTTGCTCGGCTCCGCCCATGGCGACGACAGTGTCCCTGGCATCGGCGACAAGCCCCTGTCGGCCATCCGGCCCGAGGAAAAGACCACGCCGGCCGGCCGCTTCGTCGCCGAGCCGGGGCGCAATCACACCGGTGAGGACATCGTATGGGTCGACTACGACGCCGCCGTCTCCATGCACCGCATCCGCCCGCTGGTGGCGGCAGAACGGCGCCTCGAACGCCTGGCCACGCCCACGGTGGAGGACAACCGCATCTCCTTCGGCTGCATCAACCTGCCGATCACCTTCTATGAAGAGGTGCTGAGTCCCACGGTGCGCCAGTACGGCGCCATCGTCTACGTGCTGCCCGAAACCCGCAAACCGCAGGAGCTGTTCGGCTCCTATGACGTGCCCGGCGCGCAGAAGGTCGCCCAGGCGATCGTCCCACGCGGCTGATTTACATTCGTAGGACTTGTCCGACGCCGGCTGAGTCCGTAGCATCGGTCCCCGTCGAGCCTGGACGGCTCGGCAGAGGGGACTCGAATGTCATGGAAGTTCACCAGCGCTCGGCTGCGCCAGGCCGTTGCCGCGCTGGTGCTGGCCGGCAGCATGCCGGCATGGGCCGCGGGAGCGCTCGATCTCGCCAAGACCCGCGGCGCGACGGACGCGCGCCGGATGGTGGAGTGGGTGCTTCGCAGCGCCGACCACCAGGGCCGCCCTTTCGCGGTGGTCGACAAGCGCCAGGCGCGCATCTACGTGTTCGGCGCCGATGGGCGCCTGGCCGGCGAGTCCGCGGTGCTGCTCGGAGCCGCACCCGGGGACCACAGCATGCCGGGCGTGGGGGCGCGCACCCAGTCCGGTACGCTGCGCCCCGACGACCTGACCACGCCTGCCGGCCGCTTCGACGCCAAGCCCGGGCGCAACATCTCGGGCGAGCACGTCGTCTGGGCGGACTACGACGCCGCCTTCGCCATCCACCGCAACCGCCCGGGCCGGGCCCAGGCCGCGCGTGACCGGCGCCTGGCCAGCGAGACCGTGGCTGACAACCGCGTGTCCAACGGCTGCGTGGTGGTGCCGGTCGCCTTCTACGAGAAGGTGGTCGCGCCGGTGCTGGGCAAGGTGCGCAGCGTGGTCTACGTGCTGCCGGAGTCACGATCTGGCGAGACCTTTTTCGAGGCCTTGCAACAGCTCTAGCAGTGCATCGGTGCCGTCCGACACCGTGCCGCGCTGGCCACCGACATGGTGCCCGCTGGGCCTCCTTACCCTCTGTTTCGCTGGCGATCCGCCGGTGACAAGCAGAGACAACCAAGGAGCCTGAACCATGTCGACCTCGTTGAAAGTCCTCGCCGCTGGCCTTGCCACGGCCTTCGCCGCCTTCGCCTGGGCCCAGAGCGCGCCGCCTACCACGGCGTCCCCCAATCCCGCCACCGGCGCCGGCCAGCAGAGCTCGCAGAACACCCCCATGGGCACCACCGGCACGCCCGGCGCCACGGGCGCGACGGCGCAAGGCGGCTCCAGCATGGGCACCACGGGCGCCGGCTCCACCGCCGCCGGCACCGCAGGCAGCACCGGCAGTGGCACGATGTCCAGCGGCAGCACGATGTCCGGCTCCACCGGGACCGGAACCGGCAGCGACACCATGGCCGCTGGCACCCGCAGCGCCCGCGCCGACCGGAACTGAAGCCCGGGGAGAGCCCCGCACACGCCAGAAGGCCCGCGGATGCGGGCCTTCTGTTCTTCGATCCGCAACGTTCAGGTCGTGACCTGGTGCCCGTCCGGCGCCACCAGGCAGCCCGAGATCAGCCAACGGTCGTCGCCCTGGCGGTTGAGCAGGTAGGTGACCATCCAGCTCGCGCCCTCGGTGTCGGTGATGCGCACTTTCTGTAGTGCGATGGTGCCGTCGCTCTCGGCCTGCAGGAACAACACGCTGGCCGGGTTGGCCACCATGGGGTACTGGGTGCGCACGGCGCTCATGAACTCCTGCGGGCTGCCGAAGCGGGTGCGCAGGGCCGGGTCGGCCATGGCGAAGGCCTTGCCGGCGTCGTCCTGGGCCAGCGCCTGCAGCTGGGTCTCGACGGCGGCCTGGACGGCGCCGTCGTCCTGGCGCGCATGCGGCGCTTCGGCGAAGAAGACAGCGCAACCCAGGATGGCAGCGAACAGCAGCGACCAGGCGGCGGCGGGAGTGCGGTTCATGGTGAAAGGTCCTGCAAGGCGGAGAGCTCGATGCGATGCGCCGTGGGCGGCCGATCCGCCTCGGACCGCGCCTTGCGCTGCAGGCTGGCGGCCGCGAACGGCCGGCCGGCCAGCGTGAACAGGCGCATCAGCGGGCCCATGGAGATCTCCCGGGTGCTTCCTTGTTGAAGGCGACAGCATAGGGCGGGGGCGCCGGCCCGGCCCGTAGGCCAAGCGCGCGGCAGCGCGTCGGAGGGTCCACGGCGCGGGTGGGGCTCCGCGGTGAAGCCGGCCGGTCCACTGGACAATGGTCTTGCTGTTCGCCTGCGGAATGCGAAGAGTCCGATCCCTGTCGTCATAGCGCGGAGGCCGGCTGGCTTTCAAGGGATTGGAGTCGGCCTTGCGTCGCGCGATCCTAGGCGCGCAGCCCGACGGCGTGTAGGCCTGTGGCGGCGCGCGGGGTCAGCCGCCGAGGAGGACGGCGAGTCCGCCTTCGGGTTCGAAGTGGTCGTTGCGCCAGCACA
>JAEZKX010000348.1 GCA_023436025.1 Pseudomonadota bacterium
GCGCACCGCGTCCGCCCGCGCCGCCGGCGCCCGCGGCCGCACCCGAGGACGAACTGGCCTTCGCCTGGCCCACGGCCAGCACCAGCATCATCGCCGGCTTCGACGAGCAGAAGAACAAGGGCATCGACATCGCCGGACGCGCCGGCGATCCCGTGCTGGCGGCGGCGGATGGCCGCGTGGTCTATGCCGGCGCCGGCCTGCGCGGCTACGGCAACCTCATCATCCTGAAGCACAACAACACCTACCTCACGGCCTATGCCCACAACCAGTCGCTGCTGGTGAAGGAAGACCAGTCCGTGCGCCGGGGCCAGAAGATCGCGGAGATGGGGTCCACCGACGCCGACCGCGTCAAGCTGCACTTCGAGATCCGCCGGCAGGGCAAGCCGGTCGACCCTGCCCGGTACCTGGCACCGAGGTAGCCATGGCGCGCCGCAACGGGTCCGGTCCCGCGACGCCCCAGGGCGCCCGGCCCGACGCGGACAGGCCCGTTGCCGATGAGCACGAAAGCGGCGCGGCCGCAGGCGCCGCCGACGTGCGCGCGCGGCATGGGCGAGACGGGCGAGAAGAGCGGGATGCGCGAGACGGTCGCGACGAGCGCGCCGATCTCGCCGGCGAATCCAGCGACACGCTCACCCTCTACCTGCGCGACGTGCGCCGCACGACGCTGTTCAGCGCCGAAGAGGAGTTCGAGACCGCCACCCGCGCGCGCGCCGGCGACTTCGCCGCGCGCCAGTCGATGATCGAGCACAACCTGCGGCTGGTGGTGAGCATCGCCAAGGGCTACCTCGGGCGCGGCGTGCCGCTGTCGGACCTGATCGAGGAGGGCAACCTCGGTCTGATGCACGCCATCGACAAGTTCGAGCCCGAGCGCGGCTTCCGCTTCTCCACCTACGCCACCTGGTGGATCCGCCAGTCGGTGGAGCGCGCGGTGATGAACCAGGGCCGGGTGATCCGCCTGCCGGTGCACGTGGTGCGCGAGCTGCAGCAGGTGCTGCGGGCGCGCCGCATGCTGGAGAACGATCCGGTCTTCGCGGCCAGGCGCAAGGGTGTCGACGGCGACGGCGTGCGGGTGGAGGACGTCGCGGCGCTGCTGGGGCGCGAGGTGCAGGAGGTGGCGCAGCTGCTGGCCCTGGCCGAGACGCCCAAGTCGCTCGACGCGGCGGTCGACCGCGGCGACGAGCAGCACACCCTGGGCGACTTCCTCGCCGACGAGCTGACGCCCGATCCCACCGGCGCGATGCAGGACCGCGAGGTCGAGCGCCTGCTGGCCACCTGGCTGGACGCGCTGTCGCAGCGCGAGAAGGAAGTGCTGGAGGGCCGCTTCGGCCTGCACGACCGCGAGCCCGAGACGCTGGAGGTCCTGAGCGATCGCCTGGGCCTCACGCGCGAGCGGGTGCGGCAGATCCAGAACGAGGCCTTGTCGAAGCTCAAGCGGCAGATGGCGCGCAGCGGGATCGACAAGGAAGCCTTGTTGTGACATGCATGTCACCTTCCCCCTCGGGGGGAAGGCCGGGATGGGGGGTTCCTGAGACGGCCCTTGGGCCGGAGTATGGGGCCACTGGTACAGTGGCTCCATGCCCTGGCCCGTTCTCGTCTTCGACATCGAATCCATCCCCGACATCCACGGCCTGCGCCTGCTGCGCGACGCCCCGCCCGAGATGGACGACGCCCAGGTCTACGCCGCCTGGGCGGAGGAGCGCAAGGAGAAGGGCCAGAGCGACTTCATGCCGCTGCACCTGCAGCGCGTGCTGGTGATCAGCTGCGTGTTCCGCAATGCCGAAGGCCTGCGCGTGCACTCCTTCGTCGACCGCGACGACCGCAGCGAGAGCCGCATCATCCAGACCTTCTTCAATGCGCTCGACAAGCACGTGCCGCAGCTGGTGAGCTGGAACGGCGGCGGCTTTGACCTGCCGGTGCTGCATTACCGCGGCCTGCGGCACGGCGTCAGCGCCGACCGCTACTGGTGCATGGGTGAAGGCGGCGGCGCCGACGACCGCGAGTTCAAGTGGAACAACTACATCAGCCGCTACCACATGCGCCACCTGGACCTGATGGACCTGCTGGCCATGTACCAGCCGCGCGCGGCCGCGCCCATGGATGCCATGGCCAAGCTGTGCGGCTTCCCCGGCAAGCTGGGCATGGACGGCTCGCAGGTCTTCAATGCCTACCGCGCCGGCCAGCTGGAGGACATCCGCCGCTACTGCGAGACGGACGTGATGAACACCTACCTGCTGTATTGCCGCTTCCAGAAGATGCGCTGCGGCTTCACCGAAGCCGAGTACGAGCAGGAGATCGCCTTCGTGAAGCAGACGCTGGGCGCGCTCGCGCCGGACGAGCCGCATTGGCAGGAGTACCTGGCGGCGTGGCGTTGAGCCCGCTGGCGCGCCCGCTGCGGGCGCACGCCCTGGGACCCCGCCAGCCTGCGTAGGGTGTGCGCGCGAAGCGGGGCGCGCCATCACCCTTCGACGATGGCAGGGTGTGTCCACCACGCAGCGGGCGCACCACCCGCACCTGCGAAAATCCCCCCATGACAGAAGAAAAGCAGCCACCCGAAGGTTGGCTGGAGATCGAATCGCTCGACATCGATGCCCAGGGTGTGGCGCGGCGCCCGGACGGCAAGGTGGTGTTCGTCGACGGCGCGCTGCCGGGCGAATGGGTCACGGCCAACATCCACCGCAAGAAGAACAACTGGGAGCAAGGCACGCTCACCGCCATCGCGCGCGAGTCGTCGCAGCGCGTGCGCCCGCGCTGCCCGCACTTCGGCCTGCACGAGGGCGCCTGCGGCGGCTGCAAGATGCAGCACCTGCACGCAAGCGCCCAGGTCGCCATCAAGCAGCGCGTGCTGGAGGACAACCTCTGGCACCTGGGCAAGGTCAGGCCCGGGCAGATCCTGCCCGCCATCGACGGTCCCACCTGGGGCTACCGCTGGCGCGCGCGTTTCTCGGTGCGCCACGTGCGCAAGAAGGGCGCGGTGCTGGTGGGCTTCCACGAGCGCAAGAGCCGCTACGTCGCCGATATCCGTGAATGCCACGTGGTGCCGCCGCACGTCAGCGCGCTGCTGCTGCCGCTGCGCGCGCTGATCGGGTCCATGGATGCCATCGAGACCTGCCCGCAGATCGAGCTGGCCGTAGGCGACCGGGTGACGGCCCTGGTGCTTCGGCACCTGGAGCCCCTCAGCGCAGGCGACCTGTCCAAGTTGCGCGCCTTCGCGGCCGAGCACCCCGGCGTGCAGTGGTGGCTGCAGCCCAAGGGCCCCGACACCGTGCGCCTGCTGGACGAAGGCGGCGGGCCGCTGACCTATGCGCTGCCGGAGTTCGGCATCACCATGCCGTTCCGGCCCACCGACTTCACGCAGGTCAATCCGCACATCAACCGGGTGCTGGTCGAGCGTGCCGTGCGTTTGCTCGATCCGCAGCGCGACGAGCGCGTGATCGACTGGTTCTGCGGCCTGGGCAACTTCACGCTGCCGCTGGCCACGCGCGCCGGCGAGGTGCTGGGCATCGAGGGCAGCGAGGCGCTGGTGGCGCGCTCGCGCGAGAACTACGCGCGCAACCAGGCCGGCCGCGCGGCGCCGCTGGCGCCTACCTCCTTCCAGGCGCGCAACCTGTTCGAGATGACGCCCCAGCAGCTGGTGGCCGACGGCACAGCGCAGCGCTGGCTGGTGGACCCGCCGCGCGAGGGCGCCTTCGCCCTGGCCAAGGCGCTGGCCGACCTGCAGCAGGATCCGGCTCTGCGCACCGGCGGCTGGATGCCGCCGCGGCGCATCGTCTACGTCAGCTGCAACCCGGCCACGCTGGCGCGCGACGCCGGCCTGCTGGTGCACCAGGCGGGCTATGCCTGCACCATGGCCGGCGTGGTCAACATGTTTCCGCACACCGCGCACGTGGAATCGATCGCGGTGTTCGAGCGCGACCGGTAGGCCGTGCTCGCGCAGCGGGCGCAGCATTGAAAAAGGGCCCCGCGGGGCCCTTTTTGCATGGAGAACGCGCGCTTCAGTCGTCGCCCGAGGTGATGCCCAGGAGGATCAGCAGGCTCTGGAACACGTTGAAGACGTCCAGGTAGAGCGCCAGGGTGGCCGAGATGTAGTTGGTTTCGCCGCCGTCGACGATGCGCTTGAGGTCGTACAGCATGTACATGCTGAAGACGCCGATGGCCAGCGTGCTGATCACCAGCATGCCCATCGACGAGCCGACGAACACGTTGATGATGGCGCCCACCATGATCACCAGCGCGCCGGCGAACAGCCACTTGCCCATGCCGGACAGGTCGCGCTTGATCACGCTCGACAGCGTGGCCATCACGAAGAACACGGCCGCGGTGCCGCCGAAGGCGGTCATGACGATGCTGGTGCCGTTCTGCATGCCGAGGACCATCGCGAGCAGGCGCGACAGCATCAGGCCCATGAAGAAGGTGAAGCCCAGCAGCACCGGCACGCCGGCGGCGGAATCCTTGGTCTTCTGGATGGCGAACATGAAGCCGAAGGCGCCGGCCAGGAACACGATCAGCCCGAGGCCGCCGCCGAGGCCGCGCGTGATGCCGGTGGCGACGCCCAGCCACGCCCCGAGCACGGTCGGGATCATGCTCAACGCCAGCAACCAGTAGGTGTTGCGCAACACGCGGTTGCGCTGCTCCTGCGCGACGGCCGTGCCGTAGCCCAGGCCGGGGGTGGTGCGGACTTGGTCGGTCATGCGGTTCTCCTGTACCTTGTTGCCAATTGGACCGTCCCATTCTAGAGTGGTTCCGCCCGAACCTGACAAGCCCGTCAGCACGGGCGCCTTCCGCGGCGGCCCTGGGCCGACGTTTACACTCCGTGCCGATGAAAACCAAGCCGACTCTGGAACTCGCCGACGTCAAGGCGATCGCCGCCGCCGCCGAAGCGGAAGCCATCAAGAACAACTGGGCCGTGACCATCGCCATCGTCGACGACGGCGGCCACCTGCTGTGGCTGCAGCGCCTCGACGGCGCCGCCCCCATCTCGGCGCAGATCGCACCGGCCAAGGCCCGCACCGCGGCGCTGGGCCAGCGCGAGAGCCGGGTCTACGAGGAAATGATCAATGGCGGCCGCGTGTCCTTCCTGAGCGCGCCGGGTCTGGAGGGCCTGCTCGAGGGCGGCGTGCCGATCCTGAAGGATGGCCAGTGCATCGGCGCCGTCGGCGTCAGCGGCGTGAAGTCCACCGAGGACGTGCAGATCGGCCGCGCCGGGATCGCGGCGCTGGGCCTGTAAGACTTCGGCGAGTACGCCTGCAAGCCAGGCTGTGCCTGCGCAGCGTGCACGCCGTGCAGCGCGCGCCCGTTCGCTGATGCCCCTTGCGGGGGCGCTGGGATCTTGCGAGGCGTCATGGTGCGCTCGCCGCGCGCGAGCACACCCGACCGGGACCGGGGTGTGTGGCCCGCCCGCTACTTCGTCAGGATCAACTTCCCCAGCCGTGTTGCCTGCAGGCGGTAGACCTCGCCGTTGTGGGCGATCTCCACCAGGCGGCGGCCGCGCAGCAACTGCTCGCTGGACAGCTGCGGCGCTCGGGTGTCGTCGGTGGCCGACGGCGCCTGCGCGCGCTCGGCCGTACGGGGATATTCCGAAACGAGGACAGTGGGTGGGGTCATGGTGTCTTCGGCTCCGTGATGAATCCGATCTTGCGCAGGCCGGCCTGCTGCGCCGCCGCCATGGCCTGGGCCACGCGTTCGTAGCGCACGTCCTTGTCGCCGCGGATGTGCAGTTCCGGCTGCGGGTCGCGCCGGGCCTCGGCCTGCAGGCGCGGGGCGAGTTCCTCGTCGCTCACCTGCGATTCGTTCCACCAGTACTGTCCCGCGCCGTCGACCGACAGGCGCACGGTGTCGGGCTGGGTGTCCTGCGGCTGGCTGCTGGCGCGCGGCAGTTCGATCTCGACCGAGTGCTTCATCACCGGCACGGTGATGATGAAGATGATCAGCAGGACCAGCATGACGTCCACCAGCGGCGTCATGTTGATCTCGTTCATGACTTCGTCGGTGTCGTCCTGCGTTCCGAAGGCCATCTCAGGTCCCCTTCTTCATCGCGACCACGTTGGCCTGGGCGGCGCTGCCCACCCGCGCGCCGGTCACCAGGTAGGCGTGCAGGTCGTGGGCGAAGCGGTTCAGCTTGAACAGCACGCCCTTGTTGCCGCGGACCAGCGCGTTGTAGCCGAGCACGGCCGGGATGGCGACCGCCAGGCCCAGCGCGGTCATGATCAGCGCCTCGCCGATGGGGCCCGCCACCCGGTCGATGGTGGCCTGGCCGGCGGTGCCGATGGCCAGCAGCGCGTGGTAGATGCCCCACACCGTGCCGAACAGGCCGACGAAGGGCGCGGTGGAGCCCACGGAAGCCAGCACGGCCAGGCCGGACTGCAGGCGGGCGGTCGATTCGTCGATGGAGTTGCGCAGCGTGCGCGTCAGCCACTCGCTGGCGCCCAGCGAGTCGTGCAGTTGCGGCTGGGCGTTGTGGTGCGCGGCGGCTTCACGGCCTTCCAGGGCGAGGGCGCGGAACGGGTTGGCCGGATCGGTGCCCAGCTTGCTCAGGCCGTCGGCGAAGTCGGCGGCATGCCAGAAGCTTTCGATGCTGCGCGCCTGGCGGGCGTAGCGGCGCAGGTCCAGGGCCTTGAGGATGATGACCATCCACGAGGCCAGCGACATCACCAGCAGCATGATGAAGACGCCGCGCGTGACCAGGTCGCCCTGGTTCCAGAGCTCGATCAGCCCGAAATTGTTCATCGTTCTTTACTCCAAGACAAAATTGATGGGGACCGTGAACCACATGGCCTCCGGCACGCCGTTGCGCTTGCCGGGCACGTAGCGCCACTTGCTCACCGTCTCCACGGCGGCGCGGTCCAGGCGGTCGAATCCGCTCGACTTCTTCAGCTTCGTGCCCTGGGGCAGGCCGTCGGTGCCGATCAGCACGTCGACCAGCACCAGCCCCTGCTCACCCAGCCGCTTGCTCATGGGCGGATAGACCGGCTTCGGGTTCTGCAGGTTGTCGGCATTCGTCGAGGGCAGTTCCACCCGCGGCGCGGGCGGTGCCGCCG
>JAEZKX010000411.1 GCA_023436025.1 Pseudomonadota bacterium
CCGCACCATGGCCAAGACTCCCGAAACCCTCCGCAAGGTGGCGGTGGCAGGCGCCACGCAGCGCGACGTTCCCGCCGGCGTGAAGCACGAAGTGGCCGTCGCCGGCGCCACCGGCCGCATGGGCCAGATGCTGATCGAGGCGATCCGCGCCTCGGACGACTGCCACCTGGCCGGCGCGCTCGACGTCGCCGCCAGCCCCGCCATCGGCAACGACGCGGCCGCCTTCCTGGGCCATGCCAGCGGCGTGCCCATCACGGCCGACATCCGCGCCGGTCTGCAGCACGCCCACGTGCTGATCGACTTCACCCGCCCCGAGGGCACGCTGGCGCACCTGAAGCTGTGCCGCGAACTCGGCGTGAAGGCCGTGATCGGCACCACCGGCTTCAGCGACGCGCAGAAGCAGGCCATCGCCGACGCCGCCCGCGACATCGCCATCGTGATGGCGCCCAACATGAGCGTGGGCGTCAACGTCACGCTCAAGCTGCTCGAGATGGCGGCGCAGGCGCTGTCCACCGGCTACGACATCGAGGTCATCGAGGCGCACCACCGGCACAAGGTCGACGCGCCCTCGGGCACCGCGCTCAAGATGGGCGAGGTGATCGCCGCGGCGCTGGGCCGCAACCTGAAGGACTGCGCCGTCTACGCGCGCGAGGGCCACACCGGCGAGCGCGACCCGTCGACCATCGGCTTCCAGTCGATCCGCGGCGGCGACATCGTGGGCGACCACACCGTGCTGTTCGCCGGCACCGGCGAGCGCATCGAGATCACCCACAAGGCGGCCAGCCGCGCCACCTACGCCCAGGGCAGCCTGCGCGCCGTCCGCTTCCTGGCGGGCAAGGACGCCGGCCTGTACGACATGTTCGACGTGCTGGGCCTGCGGTGAGCCCGGCGGCCGGCGTCGCATGAGCCTGCTGGAGCTGGTCCGCCAGGGTGACGCGGTCACCCAGGGCGTGGCGCTCCTGCTGCTGGCGATGTCGGTGGCCAGTTGGGTCGTCATCCTCTGGAAGGCCTGGCTGTTGCGGCGCGCCGCCCGCGACGTCGCCCGGGGCACGGCCGCCTTCTGGCAGTCGGCCACGCTGGCCGACGCGCGGGCCCAGGTGGCCGCCTTCGACCGCGAAGCCCTGATGCTCCCGCTCATCGACGCCGCCCAGGCGCGGCCGCCGGGCGCGCTGGCGGCGGCGGGCGACCGGGCGCAGCAGCTCACCCGCGTGCTGCGCGACGCGCTGCACCGGGTGCTGGACAAGCTGCAGTTCGGCCAGGTGCTGCTGGCGACGGTGGGCTCCACCGCGCCCTTCGTCGGCCTGCTGGGCACGGTCTGGGGCATCTACCACGCGCTCACCGGCATCGCCGCGGCTGGCCAGGTCAGCATCGACAAGGTGTCGGGCCCGGTGGGCGAGGCGCTGATCATGACAGCGGCCGGCCTGGCCGTGGCCATCCCGGCCGTGCTGGGCTACAACGTCTTCGGCCGCCGCATCCACCGCATCGAGGCCGACCTGGAAGGCTTCGCCCGCGACCTGCGCGAACTGCTGGCTGGGGCGCCGGCGGTCACCGCGGTCACGGCGTCTCCGGCGGTGGCGGGGGTGGAGGCGTCCCCGGCGGTGGCGGCGGTCCCCACGGTCCCGGCGGAAGGCTGACATGGGGTTCGGCCGCCTGGAACGCACCCAGGGCGACCCGCCCATCAGCGACATCAACGTCACGCCGCTGGTCGACGTCATGCTGGTGCTGGTGGTGATCTTCATCATCACGGCGCCGCTGCTGGCCAGCGCCATCCGGCTGGACCTGCCCCGTGCGGAGGGCACCCAGGCCGGCACCGCGCCGCGCTTCCTGACCGTCGCGGTCGACCCCGCGGGGGCGCTGTTCCTGGACGACCAGCCGGTCACCCTGGCGCAACTGGCCGAGCGCCTGGCCGCGGCGGCCAAGGCCGACCCCGACACCGAACTCCAGCTGCGCGCCGATGCGGGCGTTCCCTACGGCAAGGTCGTCGAAGTCATGGGCACGGCCCACCAGGCCGGCCTGCAACGCATCGGTTTCGTGGCGGAGCCGGTGAAGCCCTGAGGGCGGCCGCCGGGCTTGCCAGGCAGCCGGACTGGCCGGATAGCCGGATAGGTGGACTGCCGGACCGCCGGACGCAAAAGTCGCAAAGGGTCCGCAAAAGTCGCAAAAGAACAGCCCCGAGAGTTTTACCTTGGGTTCCTCTTTTGCGACTTTCGCGTGGCTTTCGCGCCTTCTGCGTCCGGCTGCCCGCCTTCGACCGCCCGCCTACAATCGAAAGATGCAAGACAAGTACGACCACCTGGCGGTCGAGAAGGCCGCCCAGGCCGAATGGACCGCGCGCGATGCCTACCGCGTGACGGAAGACGCGCGCAAGAAGAAGTTCTACGCGTGTTCCATGCTGCCCTATCCCTCGGGCAAGCTGCACATGGGCCACGTGCGCAACTACACCATCAACGACATGTTGACGCGGTATCTGCGCATGAACGGCTACAACGTGCTCATGCCCATGGGCTGGGACGCCTTCGGCCTGCCGGCGGAGAACGCGGCGCTGAAGAACGGTGTGCCGCCGGCCAAGTGGACGTACGAGAACATCGCGTACATGAAGCGCCAGATGCAGGCCATGGGCCTGGCGATCGACTGGTCGCGCGAGGTCGCCACCTGCGACCCCAGCTACTACAAGTGGAACCAGTGGCTGTTCCTCAAGATGCTGGAAAAGGGCATCGCCTACCGCAAGACCCAGGTGGTCAACTGGGACCCGGTGGACCAGACCGTGCTGGCCAACGAGCAGGTCATCGACGGCAAGGGCTGGCGCACCGGCGCCGTGGTCGAGAAGCGCGAGATCCCCGGCTACTACCTGAAGATCACCGACTACGCGCAGGAGCTTCTGGAGCACGTGCAGCAGCACCTGCCCGGCTGGCCCGAGCGCGTGAAGCTGATGCAGGAGAACTGGATCGGCAAGAGCGAGGGCGTGCGCTTCGCCTTCACCCACGACATCCGCGATGAAACCGGCACCCTGATCGGCGACGGCCGCATGTACGTCTTCACGACGCGCGCCGACACCATCATGGGCGTGACCTTCTGCGCCGTGGCGCCGGAGCATCCGCTGGCCACGCACGCGGCCAAGACCAACCCGCAGCTGGCGCAGTTCATCGAGGACTGCAAGAAGGGCGGCACGACCGAGGCCGAACTCGCGCTGCGCGACAAGGAAGGCATGCGCACCGGCCTGCAGGTGGTGCATCCGCTCACGCAGGAGCCGGTGGACGTCTGGGTCGGCAACTACGTGCTCATGGGCTATGGCGATGGCGCCGTGATGGGCGTGCCGGGCCACGACGAGCGCGACTTCGCCTTCGCGCTGAAGTACGGCATTCCCATCCTGCAGGTGGTGCACGTCGACGGCGAGCACTACGACTACAAGAAGTGGCAGGACTGGTACGCCGACAAGGAAAACGGCGTCACCATCAACTCCGACATCTTCAGCGGCTTCGGCTACAAGGACGCGGTCAACGCCGTGGCGCACGCGCTGGAGCAGCGCGGCCTGGGCGAGAAGAAGACCACCTGGCGCCTGCGCGACTGGGGCGTGAGCCGCCAGCGCTACTGGGGCACGCCCATCCCCATCATCCACTGCGCCGAGCACGGCGCGGTGCCGGTGCCCGAGAAGGACCTGCCGGTGGTGCTGCCGCAGGACTGCGTGCCCGACGGCAGCGGCAATCCGCTGAACAAGCGCGAGGACTTCCTGGCCTGCACCTGCCCGGTGTGCGGCAAGCCGGCGCGGCGCGAGACGGACACCATGGACACCTTCGTGGACTCGTCCTGGTACTTCATGCGCTACTGCGACCCCAAGAACGACCAGGCCATGGTGGGCGAGGGCACGCAGTACTGGATGCCGATGGACCAGTACATCGGCGGCATCGAGCACGCCATCCTGCACCTGCTGTACGCGCGCTTCTGGACCAAGGTGATGCGCGACTTGGGGCTGGTGAAGATCGACGAGCCCTTCACCAAGCTGCTGACGCAGGGCATGGTGCTCAACGAGGCGTTCTCGCGCACCACCACCGGCAAGCAGTACTTCTGGGCGCACGAGCTGGACATCCAGCGCGACGAGCATGCCAAGGTGATCTCGGCCACCAGCCGCGCCGACGGCCTGCCGGTCACCTACGAGGGCTGGACCACGATGTCCAAGTCCAAGAACAACGGCGTCGACCCGCAGGACCTGATCGAGAAGTACGGCGCCGACACCGCGCGCCTGTACACCATGTTCACCGCGCCGCCCGAGGCCACGCTGGAGTGGAACGACGCCGCGCTGGAGGGCAGCTACCGCTTCCTGCGGCGGCTGTGGAACTTCGGCCTGAAGCTGGGCGCGGCGCCGGCCGCCGCCGACGCCGCCCCTGCCGGCAAGCAGGCCCAGGCCCTGCGCCGCGAGATCCACACGGTGCTGCGCCAGGTCGACTACGACTACCAGCGCATGCAGTACAACACCGTGGTCTCGGGCGCGATGAAGATGCTCAACGCGCTGGAGAGCTTCGGCGGCGCCGGCGAGCCGGGCGCCGATGCCGCGCTGCGCGAGGGCTTCGGCATCCTGCTGCGCGTGCTCTACCCGGTGACGCCCCACGTCACCCACGCCCTGTGGCAGGAACTGGGCTATGCCGCCGCCCAGGGCGACCTGCTTGACGCGCCCTGGCCGCAGGTCGACGAAGGCGCGCTGCGCCAGGACGAAGTGGAGCTGATGCTGCAGGTCAACGGCAAGCTGCGCGGCTCCATCCTGGTGCCGGCCACCGCCGACAAGGCCGCCATCGAGCAGATCGCGCTGGCGAGCGAGGGCTTCGCCAAGTTCGGCGGCGGCGCCACCCCCAAGAAGGTGGTCGTGGTGCCCGGCCGCCTGGTGAACCTGGTCGTATGAAGACGCCGGCCGCTTCGCTCATCCACCGCCGCACGCTGCTGGCGCTGGCGGCGGCCGGCAGCGTCGCCGGCTGCGGCTTCCGGCTGCGGCAGGCGCCGAACTTCGTGTTCAACACCATCATCATCAATGCGCCCGGCAACTCGCCGCTGGCCAACGAGCTGCGCCGCAACCTGCTGGCCGACGGCAAGGTGCAGGTGCTGCTGAACACCCCGCTGCCGGCCACGCCGGCGCCCGTGCCCGAGCTCACGCCCACGCCTGCACTGACACCCGCGCTCACGCCCCTGCCCATGCCGGTGCCGCCGGCGAGCGTGGCCAGTGCGCCGGCGGGCGCGGCCAGCGCACCTGCCAGCGCGGCCAGCGCACGGGGTGACGGGCGGGTCGTCGTCATTCTCGACGTGATGCAGGAGCAGCGCGAGAAGGTCGTGGTGGGCCTGAACGCTTCCGGCCAGGTGCGCGAGTTCCAGTTGCGCACGCGCCTGCAG
>JAEZKX010000415.1 GCA_023436025.1 Pseudomonadota bacterium
GCTGTCTGGATCCTGCGCGGCAGCGTGCTCAAGGACCTGGGCCGGCCGGCCGAGGCGGCCGCCTCCTGGCGCACGGCGCTGGCGCAGGGCGGCGACGCGGAGCTGGTGCGCTACTACCTGGCCGGCCTGCAGCAGGATGCGGCACCGCTCCACGCGCCGGCCCACTACGTGCAGGCGCTGTTCGACGGCTATGCCGCGCAGTTCGACAGCCACCTGGTGCAGGCCCTGAAATACGAGGCGCCGCGCCTGCTGCTGGAGCGCCTGGCGGCGGCGGGTCGCACGTTCACGCACGCGCTCGACCTCGGCTGCGGCACCGGCCTGTGCGGTCCCTTCCTGCGCCGCCTGGCGCAGCAGGTCACGGGGGTGGATCTCTCGGCCGCCATGCTGGACCGGGCCCAGCAGGCCGGTGCCTACGACACGCTGATCCAGGCCGAGGCCATCGCCTTCCTCGGCGCCGCGCAGGAGCGCTTCGACCTGGTGGTGGCGGCCGACGTGTTCATCTACGTCGGTGCGCTGGAGGAAGTCTTCGCACACCTCGCGCGCCTGGTGCCGGCCGGCGGCGTCTTCTGCTTCTCGGCGGAAGAGGGCGCGCGCGAGCTGGAGCTGCGCGCCAGCCTGCGCTACGCCCACTCCGAGGCCTATGTGCGGCGGCTGGCGGGCGAACATGGATTCGCTCTCACGGCGCTGGAGCGCCATCCCGTGCGCGAGGACCAGCGGCAGCCGATTCCGGGATTCTTCGTCTGGCTGGAGCGGGTCGGGGCCGCGCATCCGTAGATACGGGGGGCGCGCAGCGCGCCGCGGCGGCCGCATGGGCGATCGCCGCGCGAACGCAACGCTACCGGTACTGCGGGCCCGACACCTCGGTCCCGGTGCCGGTCCCGCGGTCCCGATACGCCGGTCCCTGTGCCGCGGTTCCGAACCCTCCGTGCCGGTGCGACGCATTCCGCCGCCTTGGATCCCGGCGCGCCGCCTGGCGTCACCGCATCAGGCCGCGCTCTTGTACTTGATCGAGCAGCCATACGGCCGGGTCGTCGCATTCGACACCGGCTTGCCGGCGGCGATCTCGCCCAGGGCCTGCTTCACGTAGTTGACCGCCTTGGGGATGTCGCCGGGGCTGGCCGAGGGAATGCTGTCGATGCCGCCCGCATAGGCCAGCCGGCCGTGGGCGTCGACGATGTACATGTGCGGCGTGGTGCGCGCGCCGTAGGCCCGGCCGGCCACGCCTTCTTCGTCCATCAGGGTGGCGGTGGCGCGCAGCTTGCGCTCCTGCTGCCAGGTCACCAGCCGCGCCGGCTCCAGGTAGTCGCCGGCATCCTTCTCGGTGGAGTTGATCGACAGCCAGACCGCACCCTTGGCCGCCGCGTCCTGCTGGGTGGCCGCCATGTTGCCGCTGTCGTAGTGCTTGCGCACGTAGGGACAGCCGGGATTGGTCCACTCCAGCACCACCACCTTGCCGCGGAAGTCACTGAGCTTGACCGTCTTGCCGCCGGCATCGCGCAGGGCGAAGTCGGGTGCAGGCTGGCCGACTGCTGGAGCCGCCTGCACCGCGGCGGCGAAGGCGAGGATGGGCAGGGCGAACAAGGCGCGACGCAGCATGGACGGCTCCTAGAGGGGTGAGGATGAGACGGCGGCGCGAACCTCGTCCACGCCGAGCACTTCCGACAGCACCACCGGCGGCCGGCCGGCGCGGTAGATCACGTAGACCGGCACGCCATTGCGCCCGAGCTGTGCCAGCGCCGCCGTGATGGCGGGATCGCGGCGGGTCCAGTCGGCGCGCAGCAGCGCGAAGTTGGCGGCATCGAAGGCAGCCAGTACCTCGCGGTCGGCCAGCGTGGTCCTCTTGTTGTACTGGCAGGTGACGCACCAGGCGGCCGTGAAATCGACGAACACCGGCTGGCCACTGGCGACGATCTCCGCGACGCGTTCCGGCGCCCAGGCCTGCCAGCGCCCGTCGATTGCCGCGACCTGCGCCGCCGGCAACGGTCGCGTGATCGCGCCGCCGGTGGTCCAGGCCAGCGCGGCGAAGCCGGCCAGCGCCACGGTCGACAGCGCGATGCGCGCGCGGCCGCGCAGCGTCAGCGCCCACACCACCATGCTCAGGGCGACCAGCAGCGCCAGCAGGGCGCCGGCGCCGTCGATGCCGCTTTGCTGGCCCAGCACCCAGACCAGCCAGGCGACGGTGGCGAACATCGGAAAGGCCATCAGCTTGCGGAAGGTGTCCATCCACGGCCCCGGGCGCGGCAGCCAGCGCGCCACCGCGGGCACCAGGCTGGCCACCAGGTAGGGCAGTGCCATGCCCAGCCCCAGGGTCACGAAGATGGCCAGCGCCAGCGGCGCCGGCAGGCCGATCGCCAGGCCGAGCGAGGCCCCCATGAAGGGCGCGGTGCAGGGCGAGGCGATGGCCACCGCCAGCACGCCGGTGAGAAAGGCGTCCAGCACCGGGTGCCGCGCCTGCAGCGTGGCGATGCGGCTGGGCAGCACCGAGCCGAACTCGAACAGTCCGGCCAGGTTGAGGCCGATCAGCGTGAACAGGGCGGCCAGCGCCGCCACCACCCCGGGCGACTGCAGCTGGAAGCCCCAGCCTAGTTGGGCGCCAGCCGCGCGCAAGGCCAGCATCAGGCCGCCCAGCGCCGCGAACGACAGCACCACGCCGGCCGTGTAGGCCAGGCCGCCCAGGCGGTGGCTGCGGCGGTCGGCGCCATGGCGCGTGAAGCCCACCACCTTCACGGCCAACACCGGGAACACGCAGGGCATCAGGTTCAGGATCAGGCCGCCCAGCAACGCGCCAAGCAGGGCGGCGACCAGCCCGATGGAGGGCGCGTTCGCCGCCTGTTCGGCGTTGGCCCGCAAGGCCGCCTCGAGCGCGGGCGAGACCGTGGCGGCGGCCGCGACCTGCGGCCAGCCGCCCACCACGCGCAGCTCGGCGCGCCAGCCCTGGCTGCCGTCGGACAGCACCACCGGCATGGCCGCGGGACTGGCGCTGCGTTGCGGCGACAGCGGGATGCGCGCCGTCCACTGGGCGCCGTTCCAGGCCTGGGTCCATGGCGCGCCGGTTTCGATCACCTCGCCGGTCTCGGGGAAGAATTCCAGCGTCTTGCCGCGGGCCGCCACCGGCAGCCCCTGCACGCTGACTTCCAGCACCTGGTCGGCGACGCGCGCCGTGCTTGGCGGCACGATGCCGGTGTCGGCCATCAAGGGGCGCGGTTGCGCGGCGAAGGCGGCGTCGAAGGCGGCGCCATGCAGCGCGGTGCTGCTGCGCGCCGGCAGCTTGAGCGCGAACTCGCCCTCTTCGGGAATGCACTCCTGCTTGCAGACCAGCCAGTTGGCCTTGAGCCGGATGTCGAGGTCGCCCGAGAACGGCGAGGGCTTGAAGGACTCGGTGACGGTCAGCGGCACCGGCAGCAGCACCGTGCCTTCGTAACCGTAGTTGGCCAGGTTGCCGATCGGAATCTTCCTGGGCAGCGGCCAGGCGATGTCGCCCGCCTCGACGCCGGCCGGCAGCGTCCACTGCAGCTCGGTCGGCAGGCCGGAGTCGCCCGAGTTCTTCCAGTAGGTGTGCCACTCGGGCTGGTGCGCCAGCTGAAGGCCGACCCAGACGGTCTTGCCGGGCGCCACGCCCTCGGGCGCGTGGGCCAGCAGCTCGGCGCGCACGCGCTCGGTGGTGACGACGCTCTTGGCCTCCTGGGCCGCCGCCGTGAACGGCAGCGCGGCCGCCACCAGGGCGGCCGCAGCGAGCAGGCGTGACAAATTCATGAGGAACATGGAGCCGCGCGGACGCGCCGAGTTCCGGGCGCTCATGCGAAACCCAGCACCACCCGGCGGGTGGTGGCGCTCTTCTTCTCGACCTTCGTCACCACCACCGCGCCGATTTCGGCGGTGTTGGCCACGTGGGTGCCGCCGCAGGGCTGGAAGTCGACCACCCCGCCGACGCGGATGGTGCGGACATGGCCCGTGCCGCGCGGCGGCTGCACCGACATGCTCTTGACCAGCGCCGGGTTGGCATCGAGCTCGGCGTCGGTGATGGAGCCGACTTCGACCGGGTGGGCTTGCGCCACCAGGCGGGCGATGCCGGCGGTCAGCGCTTCCTTGTCCAGCGGCTCGGTCATGTGGAAGTCCAGCCGCGCGTACTCCGGCGTGATCGAGCAGCCGTTCACGAGTTGCGGCACCAGGTGGCACAGGAGGTGGGTGGTGGTGTGCAAACGCATCATCCGGTGGCGGCGTTCCCAGTCGATGCGCGCCACCACCCGATCACCGATGCGGATGCGGCCCAGGGCCAGGTCCTGGCCGGCATCGGGGATGTGCAGGATGTCCCCGGTCGGGCGCCCGTCGGCGTCCTTGCGCTTGCGGGCGTCGGCGATGGACAGGGGCGTGCCGTCCGCCAGCACCAGCACCCCACTGTCGCCGGCCTGGCCGCCGCCTTGCGGATAGAACACGGTGCGGTCGAGGATGATGCCTTCCGGTTCCACGGCCAGCACGGTGGCCGGGGCTTCGCGCAGGTAGGCATCCTGGCGGAACAGCTCTTGGGTCATGGCCCGATTGTCCCGGGTTTAGGCGCCGGGGGCGCCGTCGGTGGGCTTTGGATCCTAGTAGAGCAGGCCGTGCAGCAGGGCCGTCACCGGCGGCCGGCGCGTGGCCTGGTCCAGGGCCACGGCGAAGGCGACCGCCGCCCGCGGCCAGGCGCTGCGCAGGCCGGGAGAACGGAGGACGGTGCGGAGGGCTTGCATGCATCCATGCTCCCGCGATCGAAGCCCCGCGTCGTTCGGCCGGCACCGCGTCCGCGCATGCGACGGCCGCCCAGCGGCCGTCAGGGCGCCGGTACGGCCCAGTAGGAGAGCGCCGCAGGCGTGTAGGTCAGGCCCGGTTGGGCAGGGGAAGGGCGGTCTTGGAGCGCACCTGCTTCAGGGCGAAGCTGGAGCGGATCTTCTCCACGCCGGGAATGGGGGTGAGCTGCTCGAGGATGAAGCGCTCCAGCGCCGCGATGTCGGCCACCGCCACCCGGATCAGGTAGTCGCTCTCGCCGGTCATCAGGTAGCACTCCATCACCTCGTCGTGCTCGGCGATGCGCCGCTCGAAATCGGCCAGCGCCACCTTCGTCTGTTCCTTCAGGCTGATGCTGATGAAGACGTTGAGGCTCAGGCCCAGCAGCTTGGCGTTGGCCAGGGCGACATAGCGCTCGATCACGCCCGCGGCTTCCAGCGCCTTCACGCGGGCCAGGCAGGGCGAAGGCGACAGCTGCACCCGACGCGCCAGTTCCACGTTGGTCAGGGCGCCATCGTGCTGGAGTTCGTGCAGGATGCGCAGGTCGATCGCGTCGAGGGCCATGATGGCGGCATTTTATGCTGCAGAGCAGGGTGCAAGCCGCCTCATTCGATTACCCATGCCGCGTCCGACGGCCTACAGTGCTGCATGGCCGACCACAGCATCACCCGTTTCCTCGCCGACCAGCACGGCGACGTCGATCCCGCCGAAACCGCCGAATGGCGCGATGCCTTCCTGGCCCTGCTCGCCACCGAGGGCCCGGCGCGGGCGCGCTTCATCCTCGACCAGCTGGCCATCCTCGCACGCGACCCCCAGGTGGGCTGGTCGCCCGAACTGGTCACGCCCTATGTCAACACCATCCCGGTCGAACGCCAGCCGGCCTTTCCGGGGGACCTCGCGGTAGAGGAGAAGCTGGCGTCGCTGATGCGCTGGAACGCGCTGGCGATGGTGGTGCGCGCCAACACCGCCTACGGCGAGCTCGGTGGCCACATCGCCAGCTATGCCAGCGCGGCGGACCTGTTCGAGGTCGGCTTCAACCACTTCTTCCACCAGCGTGACCTGGTGTTCTTCCAGCCGCACAGCGCGCCCGGTGTCTACGCGCGCGCCTTCCTGGAAGGCCGGCTGAGCGCCGACGACCTGGCCCACTACCGCCAGGAGATCACCGCGCCGGCGGCCGGCGCGCGTGGGCTTTCCAGCTATCCCCATCCCTGGCTGATGCCGGACTTCTGGCAGTTCCCGACCGGCTCCATGGGGATCGGGCCGATCTCCTCGATTTACCACGCGCGCTTCATGCGCTACCTCACGCACCGCCAGCAGGTCGACTGCGAAGGCAGGAAGGTCTGGGGCGTGTTCGGCGACGGTGAGATGGACGAGCCCGAGAGCATGAGCGCGCTGACGCTGGCCTCGCGCGAGAAGCTGGACAACCTGGTGTGGGTGGTCAACTGCAACCTACAGCGCCTGGACGGGCCGGTGCGCGGCAACGGCCGCATCGTCGACGAACTGGAGAAGCTGTTCCGCGGCGCCGGCTGGCACGTGATCAAGCTGCTGTGGGGCAGCGACTGGGACGGCCTGTTCGCCCGCGATACCAGCAACGCGCTGGTCAAGGCTTTCGCGCACACGGTCGACGGCCAGATGCAGACCTTCGCCGCCAAGGACGGCCGCTTCAACCGCGAGCATTTCTTCGGCCAGGACGAGGAGCTGCAGCGCCTGGCCCAGGGCATGACCGACGAACAGATCGACCGCTTGAAGCGCGGCGGCCACGACCTGGTGAAGATCCACGCCGCCTACGACGCGGCGGCCCGGCACCGGGGCCAGCCGGTGGTGATCCTGGCCCACACCAAGAAGGGCTACGGCATGGGCGCGGCCGGCCAGGGCCGCATGACCACGCATAGCCAGAAGAAGCTGGACGACGCGGCGTTGCTGGAATTCCGCAACCGCTTCAACCTGCCGATCTCCGACGAGCAGGCCCGCAACCTCGACTTCTTCAAGCCGGCCGAAGACAGCCCCGAGATGCGCTACCTGCATGCGCGGCGCGCGGAGCTGGGCGGCTACGTGCCGCAGCGCCAGTCGGCCTGCGCGGTGGTGCCGGTGCCGCAGCCCGCGGCCTACGCGCAGTTCGCCCTGCAGGCCGGTGGCAAGGAGATGTCGACCACCATGGCCTTCGTGCGCCTGCTGGGCGCGCTGCTGAAAGACCCGGCCCTGGGCCCGCGCATCGTGCCCATCGTGGCCGACGAAGCCCGCACCTTCGGCATGGCCAACCTGTTCAAGCAGGTGGGCATCTATTCGTCGGTGGGCCAGCGCTACGAGCCGGAAGACATCGGCTCGGTGCTGTCGTACCGCGAGGCGCTGGACGGCCAGATCCTCGAAGAGGGCATCAGCGAGGCCGGCGCCATCGCCAGCTGGACCGCCGCGGCCACCAGCTACAGCGTGCATGGCCACGCCATGCTGCCCTTCTACATCTACTACTCGATGTTCGGCTTCCAGCGCGTGGGCGACGCCATCTGGGCCGCCGCCGACCAGCGCGCCCGCGGCTTCCTGCTGGGGGCCACTTCGGGCCGCACCACGCTGGGCGGCGAGGGCCTGCAGCACCAGGACGGCAGCAGCCACCTGGTGGCGGCGACCATTCCCAACTGCAAGGCCTACGACCCGGCCTTCGCCGGCGAGATGGCGGTGATCGTCGACCGCGGCATGCGCGAGATGCTGGTGGAACAGCAGGACGTCTTCTACTACGTCACCCTGATGAACGAGAGCTACGCCCAGCCGGACCTGCCGGCGGCGGCGCACGAGGACGTGATCCGCGGCTGCTGGCGCTTTGCGCGCTTCGGCGACGAGACGGCGCGCGAACGCGTGACGCTGCTCGGCTCGGGCGCCATCCTCACCGAGGTGGTGAAGGCGGCGCGCCAGCTGGCCGAGGACGGCATTCCCACCGAGGTGTTCAGCGTGACCAGCTGGAGCGAGCTGGCGCGCGACGGCCAGGCCTGCGAGCAGCGCGCGCTGGCGGGCCAGGAGGCGGGCGAGCCCTTCGTCACGCGGCAGCTGGCCGGCAGCGGCCCGGTGATCGCCGCCAGCGACTATGTGCGCGCCGTGCCGGAGAGCATCCGCGCCTTCGTGCCGGCGGGCCGCCGCTACCTGACGCTGGGCACCGACGGCTTCGGCCGCAGCGACACGCGGGCGGCGCTGCGCCAGTTCTTCGGCGTCGACGCCGCCGCCATCGTGCGGGCGGCCACCCACGCGCTGTCCAGCTCCTAAGCCTCGGCGCAGGACCGCCAGCATGGGCACGGCCGCGAACGTGCCCATCGCAGGCTGAAGCGGCGGGCGTGGCCGGCATCGCCCAGCCAGGCGCGCCGCGCCGAGTCGTCGGCAAGCCGGGGCGCGCAGCAAGTCCCCGCCGGCAGCACCAGGACCTGGGGCCAGGCCTGCCGCAGGCGGCCCCAACCGAGCACGGCCGCCGCCACCGGCACCGCCATGCCGTCGACCACGCCGGCTTAAGATGCGGCGCATGCCGCTGCCATCCCGTTTCTGGGCCGACCTCGCCAGCACCGACTTCGCGGCGCTGGACCCTGCCACCACCGTGGCGGTGCTGCCGCTGGGGGCCACCGAGCAGCATGGCCCGCACCTGCCGCTGGCCGTCGACCAGGTCCTGGCCGACGCCATCCTGGCCGACGCGCTGCCGCGCCTGCCGGCCGAGTTGCCGGTGCTGGTCCTGCCCACCCAGGCGGTCGGCTACAGCCCGGAGCATGCGGCCTTCCGCGGCACGCTGACGCTGTCGCCGCAGACGCTGATCGCCACCTGGGTCGAGATCGGCGAATGCGTGGCGCGCGCGGGCGTGCGCAAGCTGCTGCTGTTCAACGCGCATGGCGGCCAGGTGAGCTTCACCGACATCGTGGCGCGGGAGCTGCGCACCCGCTGCGACCTGATCGTCTACGGCTGCAGCTGGTGGAACCTGCCGCTGGGCGAAGCCGTGACCGGCCTGTTCCCGCCGGGCGAGCACCGCTTCGGCGTGCACGGCGGCGACATCGAGACCTCGCTGCTGCTGGCGCTGCGGCCGCAGTCGGTACGCATGGCCCAGGCGCGCAACTTCGCCTCCACCTCGCAGCAGCGCGCCAGCAGCTACGCGGTGCTGGGCGACGGCAGGAGCGCCAAGTTCGGCTGGGCCATGCAGGACTACAACGCCGAGGGCGCGGCCGGCAATGCCGCCGCGGCCACCCCCGAGAAGGGCCGAGCGGTGCTGGACGCGGCCGGCCGCGAGCTGGCGCGGCTGCTGCAGGAGCTGTCGCGCCTGCCGCTGGACACCTTGCGCGCCGCGCCCTGAGCGCAAGAGTCGTCCTACTTCGTCTTCCGGCGTCCCCGACGATGCGGCCTGCGCGGCCGGGTGCAGAGTTCCGGCACGGGTGAGCGGGCACCCGGCCACCGGCCCGCACGCAGCATCGAAAGGAACCGCCATGCCCAAGGCCTGGAGCGCCAAGCGCGAACGCCAGTACGCCCACATCAAGGACAGCCTGGAAGAGCGCGGCAAGAGCGAGAAAGTCGCCGAAGAGATCGCCGCGCGCACCGTCAACAAGGAACGCGCGCAGCACGGCGAGGCCAGGCAGGCCAGCGCGCAGGCGCTGCGCGACCTGCCGGCGCCAGTGCGCGGCGGCCAGCGTTCGCACCGCGGCGAAGGTGGGCGCACGCGCGACCAGCTGTACGAAGAGGCCAGGCGCAAGGGCATCGCCGGCCGTTCCACCATGACCAAGGCGGAACTCGAACGCGCCGTCGGGCGTTGAACGGGGCACGCATCAGTTGGCCTGCGGCCACAGGCGCTGCTTTTTTGCGCCTTGTGTGCGGTCGGTCACACGGGCGTCACGGGCGCGTGCCTAAAATTTGGGCAGGTGATCGAGATGCGCTTTTCATCCATCTTCCAGCTGCCCCTGACGCCGCCCACCGCGACGCAGCCGTCGGTGGCCGCGCGCGCCGAGGAGGCGCTGCCGCCCGCGGCGCCGCTGGGCGCCGACCTGCCCGACGACCTCGACCAGCGCGTGCGCCTGATCGGCGAGTGGCAGCTGGGCGAAGGCTGACCCCGCTGCGCGCCTGGAGGAAAAAAGGCCGCCATGGGCGGCCTTTTCTCTGGGCGCCTGCCGCGGCGACTCAGTTGTTGCCGCTGCTGCCGCTGTTGCCGTGCGAGCTGCTGCCGCTGTTGCCGCCGGCATGCGAACCGCTGCCGCCACCGGACTGGGCCATGGCGGCGCGGCGGTTGGCGCTGCGCGCCTGGCCGCCCTTGCGCCCCGCTTCGCGGGCTTCTTCCGAGGTGAACTCATGGGCGGTGCCCTTCTCGTGGGCAGCACGCCCGCCTTCCGACGCGATCTCGCGCTGGCGCTGGGGGTCCATGGAAGCGAACCCACGGTTCGATTTCCCGCCCTGATTGGTGGAAGCCATGATGACGATCTCCTTGCAAATCAAATGTGGAACTGCATGGCGGTCTGCGCCGGCCATGGTCCGATTGAAGCTTGCAAGTGCGCATTCCTACCGTCAGGCATTCAATGCTGCTGGGTGTAGGAGCATCCCTACCTCGTCAGACGCGGCAGCGGGGCAGGACGTCGCCTTGCAGGCGGTGCAGCAGGGGTTGCGCCGACGCGGGCAGGCCCGGGGCTGGATCGGGCTGGGCCCGTAGGCTGGCGAGCAGGCGGGCGAAGCCCGGGCCCGAGGGCAGGACCGGCCCCAGGAACAGGGGCCGGGTGCCCCGGGCGACCAGCAGCGTGGGAAAGGTCTCGATGTCGACATCGCCCATGGCCTCGGCTTCGTCCTCGACGTCGACCCAGGCGAAGCGCAGTCTGGGGTGGGCGCGGGCCTGTTCGACGAAGGCGGGGCGCCAGTCGCGGCAGACGCCGCACCATTGCGCGCACAGGCAGGCCACCCACCAATCGTCTTCCCCGTCGCGCGTCCCGCTGGCCATCGAGCCAGTGTAGCGGCGCAGGGGACTTTCAGGCGTAGGTCACCCAGTCCTTGTACGCCGGCGCGTCCAGGTGCGGCACCGCGTTGAAGCCCACCAGCATGTGGCGCTTGGGTGTGAAGGCGAACTCGGTGACCGAGGTGTTGCGGATGCGCAGGTTCAGCTCGATGGTCGCCTCCGGCCGCGTGCCGAGGACGTGGCCGACGGCAGTGGAGATGGGGCCGCCGCTGGTGACCACCAGCACGTTCTGCCCGTAGTGCTTGGCGCGCACGTGGTCCAGGGCGCCGGCCACTCCGGCGACGAAATCGGCGTAGGCCGGCATGCCGACCGGGCTGGCCGTTCCGGCCATCCAGCGCGCCAGGCCGTCGCGCAGGAGGCGGAAATGGTGGCGGTACATCTCCGGCGAGGTCGGCTTCTCCAACCGGCCGGGATGGACCGTGGCGATGACCGCCTCGCTGTCGTACTCGTTGAGGCCTTCCCAGGCCAAGTGCTCGCCCGCACCTTGCATGCCCTGCAGGATGCCCTCGAGCGTCTGCTTGTGGCGGCGCAGCGTGCCGGCGATCAGCCCATCGAAATGGATGTCGCGTTCGGCGAAGTATTCCCCCAGCCGCACGCTCTGCCGGTGGCCGAGCGCACTGAGGTTGTCGTAGTCGTCGGCACCGAAGGAGGCCTGGCCGTGGCGGACGAGGTAGAGGGTGCCCATGGACGGATTCTGGCAAAGACCGCCGGGCCGCGCGGTCCCGGCGGCGACTGGTCCTGGGGCGCCAGCACGCGCGTGAACACCGCGTCGAGGAGGTGGCGGTGGTTTACCTGCGCTGGTCCAGGAAGGCGATGCGCAGTGCCATGGCGGCCAGCACCGTTCCCATCAGGTAGCGCTGCGCCAGCAGCCAGCCGCGGCTGCGCGCCAGGAAGGAGGACACCGCCGCCGCCCCGATGACCAGCATCGCATTGACGGCGCCGCTGACGCCGATCTGCACCGCGCCCAGCTGCAGCGCCTGCACCAGCACGCTGCCGCGTTCCGGGTGCAGGAACTGCGGGAAGAACGAGAGGTAGAAGATGGCGACCTTGGGGTTCAGCAGGTTGGTCAGCAGGCCCATGCGCAACAACGTGCCGGTGGAATGCGGCGGCAGCTGCTGCGGCTGGAAGGGGCTGCGGCCGCCGGGCCGCACCGCATCCCAGGCCAGCCACAGCAGGTAGGCGGCGCCGGCGATGCGCAGGGCGTCGAAGGCGACCGGCACGGCCAGCAGCACGGCGGTGAGTCCCAGCGTCGCGGCCAGCAGGTGCGCAAGGAAGCCGAGCAGCACGCCCGCCAGCGACACCAGGCCGGCGCGCCGGCCCTGCGACAGCGAACGCGACACGCAGTAGATCATGTTGGGGCCGGGCGTCAGCACCAGCACCAGGGCGGTCAGCGCGAACCAGCCGATTTCGTTCCATCCCAGCATCACGTTCCTTTCGAGTCGAGGACGACACGGCCACGCGGCGTGTCGAGGACCGCGCACAGCCGGGGCGCGGCTTTCCGGATGGCGACGCCCTCGAGGCCGAGCGCCTCCCAGGCCGCGCGCAGCAGCGCGGCCTGCGGATGCGCGACCGCCAGCGACTGCAGCGTCACGCCCGATTCCGGCATGGCCGAGGCGGGATGGGCGACGCCCCATTCGATGGGGGTGGGCAAGGTGCCGGCCAGCAGGCGGCGGCCGTCCTGGCGCAGCGCGATCTGCCATTCCAGCGGGCCG
Organism: Pseudomonadota bacterium; assembly: GCA_023436025.1. Lineage (GTDB taxonomy): Bacteria > Pseudomonadota > Gammaproteobacteria > Burkholderiales > Burkholderiaceae_C > Ramlibacter. The sequence continues at coordinate 12,418 of JAEZKX010000415.1, forward strand.
CGCTGCGTCATGCGCGAGGCGCGCACCACCTCGCCGCGTTCGAGGCCGAGATGGCGCAGCGCCGCCACGGCGGCCGTGGCGTCGGGCACGCTGGCGACGAAGTGCAGCCGCCGCGGGCCGCTGCGGCGCAGGGCGTCGCGCACGCCTTCGTCGTCGAGGTCGAACCAGCGCCGGCGCCCATCGAGCGGCGCCGTGCCGGGCTGGACGGCGATGATCTCGAGGTAGGCGCGCGGATAGTCCACCGTCGCCACCCGCAGCAGGCGGTTGTGCGTGCCCATCAGCGGGTGCTCGCCGCCGGCGCCGGGCAGCACGCCCAGGGTGGCCTCGGCCCAGGCCACGCCTTCGTCCAGGCTGGTGGCGCCCACGACCAGGTGATCGACGCGCGCCGCCATGTCAGAGCCTCACTTCGCCGTCGATGCAGGTCACCGATGCGCCGCCGATCCAGGTGTCGCCCGCCGCGTCGCGCTCGACGTGCACGCGGCCGGCCCGGCCCAGCGCCGTGCCCTGGCTCGCCACGTAGCGCGCGGGCGCCAGGCCGGCGCCGATCAGCCATTGCGCCAGGGCGGCGTTGAGGCTGCCGGTCACCGGGTCTTCCGCCATGCCGTTGTTGCCGGGGAAGAAGGCCCGCACCTCGAAGGCGATGTCATCGTCGGCGCCACGTGCCCCGACCACGCCGACCTTGCCGCGCGGACCGACCACGCCCACGTCCAGTCCGGCCAGCACCGCGGCGTCTGGCTTCAGTGCCAGTACCTGCTGCGCCGAGGCCAGCATCAGGCCACGCCAGCGCGGCCCGTTGTCGCACCAGGCATGGTCGACGATGTCGCTGCGCGCAATGCCCAGGCCGCGCGCGATCAGCGCGACCTCGGATTCGTCCAGCGGCCCGCCGCGGCGCAGTGGCGGCGCAGCGAAGGCCAGCTGATCGCCCTGGCGGCGCAGCTTCACGAGGCCGACGCCGCATTCCTGCACCACATGCTCGCCGCGCGGCTGGCCCCCGGCTTCCAGCCAGGCATGGCAGCTTCCCAGCGTGGGGTGGCCGGCGAAGGGCAGTTCGCGCCCGGGGCTGAAGATGCGCACGCGGTAGTCGGCCCCGGGCTGGGTGGGCGGCAGCAGGAAGGTGGCCTCGGACAGGTTGGTCCAGTCGGTGAAGCGCTGCATCTGCGCATCCGAGAGGCCGGCGCCGTCGAGGACGACAGCCAGGGGGTTGCCGCGGTAGGGCACGGCGGTGAAGACGTCGACTTGCTTGAAAGCGCGCTTGGTCATGGTCAGCTCAGGGGAAGGTCGAGCACGCCGCGGGCCGCGGGCAGGGCACGGATGCCGTCGTACCAGCGGCGCAGGTGCGGATGGGGCGGGGCTTCCAGCGGCAGGCCCCACCAGCGGTGCATCTCGCAGGCCACGGGGATGTCGGCCATGCCCAATGTGTCGCCGGCGAGGAAAGGCTGGCGCGCGAGGTGGGCGTCGAGCAGGGCCAGCAGGGGTTCGGTGGCGGCCACCGAGGCCGCGATGGCGGCCGCCTCGCGGTCGGCCGCCGGGACGCGCACCAGCTGCAGGAAGGCGCCGCGCCCGGCCGGGTTGAGCGTCGCCTGCTGCCAGTCCATCCAGCGCTCGGCATCGAAGCGTTCGCGCAGCGACTGTGGATACAGGCGGCCGGCGGTGGCGCACAGGTAGCGCACGATCACGTTGGACTCCCACAGGGAGAAGCCGTCGTGTTCCAGCAGCGGCACCATCGCGTTGGGATTGCGCGCCAGGTACTCCGGCGTATCGACGACGCCGAATGGGCCGCCGGCGTCCACGCGCTGCAGTGGCAGCTCGAGCAGCTGCGCTGCCAGCACCACCTTGCGCACATTGATCGACGACAGGCGGCCCCACAGCTTCATCATGGCAGCGCCTCGCGGATGGTGGCGGCCAGCGCCGCCATGCCGGCATCGATCTGCCCGGTGCTGGCGGTGACGAAGGACAGGCGCAGCGCGCGCGGATCGGGCTCGCCCGCGTAGAACGGCGCCCCGGGCACGAAGGCGATGCCGCGCTCCACCGCGCGCGGCAGCAGGGCGACGGCGTTCAGGCCCTGCGGCAGGCGCGCCCACAGGAACATGCCGCCCTCGGGACAGTTCCACTGCACGTCCAGGCCCGCCATCTCGCGCGCAAGCGCCGCCACCATCGCGTCGCGCTGGCGCTTGTACAGGGCGCGGATGGTCGGCACGTGGCGATCCAGGAAGCCGCCCTGCATCACCTCGGCCACCAGCCGCTGGTTGAAACTGGGGCTGTGCAGGTCGGCGGCCTGCTTGGCCTGCAGCAGCTTGGGCGCGACCTGTTCCGGCGCGATGACGAACCCCAGGCGCAGGCCCGGCGCCAGCACCTTGGAGAACGAGCCCAGGTAGATGCAGCCCTCGGGGTTGCGCGCCGTCAGCGGCGGCGGCGGCGGCGCGTCGAACCAGAGTTCGCCATAGGGGTTGTCCTCCACGATCGGCAGGCCTGCGCGCGCGGCGGCGGCCGACACCGCCGCGCGCCGGGCCTCGCTCATGGTGCGCCCGGTCGGGTTCTGGAAATTGGGCAGCAGGTAGAGGAAGCGCGCACCTGGCGAGCGCCGCGCCAGGTCGTCGGCATGCACGCCTTCGGCATCGCTGTCCACGCCCTCCACGGCCGGCTCCATGGGCGCGAAGGCCTGCAGCGCGCCCAGGTAGGTGGGCGTCTCGACCAGGACGCGGCTGCCGCTGTCGATCAGCACCTTGGCGACCAGGTCCAGGCCCTGCTGCGAACCGGTGGTGATGAGCACCTGCGACGGCGCCACCGGCCAGGGCAGTTGCGCCGCGACCATTTCGCGCAGCGGCCCGTAGCCCTCGCTGGCGGCGTACTGCAAGGCGGCGCGGCCGTCGTCGCGCAACACCTTGGCGGCGGCTTCGGCGAAGGCCTCGACCGGAAAGGTCTGGGGCGAGGGCAGGCCGCCGGCGAAGCTGACGATGCCGGGCCGCTCGGTGACCTTCAGGATCTCGCGCAGCACCGAGGGGTTCATGCGCTCGGCGCGGCGCGCCAGCGTCCAGGCGGTAGGGGAGGTGAGGTTGTCGTTCTGATTCATGGTGTTCTCTCCTCGGGTCACCGGGCCGGCGCGGCCGGGTGCGCCAGGGGTGGCGCGGTGTGGATGGGCATCTTCTTGCCGATGAAGACGGTGGCGATCACCGCCAGTCCGAAGCCGACGGTGAGCGCGTCGAGCCGCTCGCCCAGCAGCGGCACGGCGGCCAGCATGCTGATGAAGGGTTGGACCAGTTGCACCTGGCTGACCCGCACCGTGCCGCCCAGGGCCAACCCGCGGTACCAGGCGAAGAAGCCGATCCACATGGAAAACACCGAGACATAGGCGAAGCCCCACCAGGCGGGCGCGGGCAGAGGCCCGGCGGGCCGGGTCGCGAAGGCGCCCGGCAGCGTGATGGGCAACGCGAGCAGCAGGGCCCAGCAGATGACGTGCTCGGCGCGCATGTGCTGCGACAGCCGCGCGCCCCACGCATAACCCACGGCAGCACAAGCCATTGCGGCGAGCAGCAGGATGTCGGCCAGGTGCAGCCGCAGCCCGCTGCCCGAGGTGGCCAGCGCGAACGCAACCACCAGCGCGCTGCCGATGCCGCCGCACAGCCAGAAGCCGGCCGACGGGCGCTGCCGGTGCAGCAGCGCGCCCACGGCCGCGGTGGCCAGCGGCAGCACGCCGACGATGACACTGGCGTGCACGGCCTCGACGTGGCGCATCGCCAGCGAGGTGAACAGCGGGAATCCGAACACCACGCCGCCGGAGGTGATGAGCAGCGCCAGCCAGTCGGCGCGGCGCGGCCAGGGCGCCCGCGTGGCCAGCAGGAAGGCGGCCGAAAGCAGCGCTGCGACCACGGCGCGGCCGAAGGCGACGAAGGCGCCGGACATCAGCGGCGCCGCTGGCGTGCCCACGGCCAACCGCGTCATCGGCAGCGTCAGCGCGAAGATCGCCACGCCGGCCAGCCCGAGCCAGAGACCGCGGATCTCGTGCGGCTTCACACGGTCACCATCCAGGCCGCCGTCGCTGCCAGCACCAGGGCGAGCGCGCGGTTGAACCAGAGAAGCCGCGCGCCTTGCGCCAACCAGTTGCGCAGCAGCGAGCCGGCGACGGCGTAGGTGAAGTTGCTGGCGAAGGCATAGAGGGCCATCACCGCGCACAGGATGGCCAGGCGCTGCAGCGGATCGGCGGCCGGCGCGCCGCCCCCCGTGTCGACCACCCAGCCCGCGCTCACGGTCAGGGCGAGCATCCAGGCCTTGATGTTGACGAACTGCAGCGACACGCCCTGCCAGAAGCCCACGTCCAGCCGGCGGGGATCGGCCTGCGCCAGCCGGTCGGAGCCGGCGAGCTTCCAGGCAAGCCACAGCATGTAGGCGACGCCCAGCAACTTGACGCTCCAGCGCAGCGCGGGCACGCCCACCACCAGCGCACCCAGGCCGAGGCCGCTGGCGAGCATCAGCAGGGTCCAGCCCGCGGGCACCGCCAGGCAGAAGCGCAGCGCCCGCCGCAGCCCCAGGTTGGCGGCCAGCGCCGTCGACAGGGCGGTGTTGGGCCCCGGCGAGAAGCTCATGGCCGTACAGAACGCCAGCAGGGAGGTCAGTTCGGCGGCGTTCATCGGGGACGGGATTGCCTTGTCATGCGGGCCACTGTAATCTTCTGAACCAATACAGAACCAGTACAGATGGCCAGGTCACAGGGCCCGCTGTACTGCCCGCCATGCCAGTACACGCGAGGCCGCCATGCTGATGAAAACCTCCTCCCAGTCGTTGACGGAGCAGCTGGCCGCGCGCTTCGCGCAACGCATCCGCGACCGGCTGCTGGCGCCGGGCGCACGGCTGCCCTCGGTGCGGCAGTGCGCCGCGCAGTCCGGCGTGAGCCCCTCGACCGTGGTGGCGGCGTATGACCAGCTGCTGGCCCAGGGTCTGGTGGAAGCGCGCAAGAACCGTGGCTTCTTCGTGCGCGAGGCGGCCGGCGTGCGCGCCGATGCCGAAGCGGCGGCGCAACCGCTGGCGCGCGGCAGCACCGAACACTGGCTGGTGGCGCGCTGCGGTCCGGCGCCGGTGAACGCCAACTCGTTGATTCGCGGGATGTTCCACAAGGTGAGCGACAAGCCGCAGCCCGGCATGGGTGTGTTCCCGGCCGACTGGCTGGAGTCGACCTTCATGCCCGCGGCCGTGCGCAAGGTGACCGGCACGCGCGCGCTGCACGATTTCTCGCTGCAGTACGGCGAGCCACTGGGCGACGGCGACCTGCGCCGCGCACTGGCGGCCAAGCTGGCCGGGCTCAACGTGCCGGCCACGCCGGACCAGATCATCACCTCGGTCGGCGCGACCCATGCACTGGACATCGCGAGCCGCACGCTGCTGCGCCCGGGCGACCCGGTGATGGTGGAGGAACCGGGATGGGCGGTGGAGTTCGCACGCCTGAATGCACTGGGCATGCGCCTGCTGCCGGTGCCGCGCCGCGCCGACGGGCCCGACCTGGAGGTGATGGCGCAGTACTGCGCCCTGCACAAGCCCAAGCTCTATGTCAGCGTGAGCGTGTTCCACAACCCGACCAGCTACTGCCTGTCGCCGGGCAGCGCGCACCGCATTCTGCAACTGGCGAACCAGCACGACTTCCACATCGTCGAAGACGACACCTACAGCCACATCGCGCCACCACACGCCACGCGGCTGGCAGCGCTGGACGGCCTGCGGCGCACCATCTACGTGGGCGGCTTCGCCAAGATCCTGGCCCCCAATTGGCGCATCGGTTTCATGGCGGCGCCGCCGCGCCTGATGGAGCAACTGCTGGACACCAAGCTGCTGGCGACGCTGACCACGCCGGCGCTGCTGGAGAAGGCGCTGGCGCTGTGCATCGAGCAGGGCCAGTTGCGGCGGCACTGCGAACGCATCCGCGACCGGCTGGACGCGGCGCGCAGCCGCAGCGTGAAGCTGGCCTTGAACGCCGGTTGCCGCTTCGCCGCCGAACCGGCGGGCCTGTTCGGCTGGGTCGACACCGGGGTGGACACCGACACGCTGGCGCAGCGCATGCTGGACGAGGGCTACCTGCTGGCGCCCGGCGCGCTGTTCCACGCAGAGCGCAAGCCCAGCACGCTGATGCGCATCAACTTCGCCACCGCGCAGGACGCGGCCTTCTGGCGCAAGTACGGGGAGCTGGTGCGGCGCCTGTGAGCGCGGCGCCGGCCGCGCCTACAGCATCTCGTCGGGCGCGAACGGACCCAGCAGGCGGACGAACAGCTTCAGCTTGGTGCTGGCGCCGGGCTCGCTGGTGGCATCGGGGAAGGCTGCGCCCGCCGGCGCGCGCCAGTACAGACGGCCAGCGCGCTTCTCGAGGCGGTAGGCGCCGTGGCCGAGGGTGTGTTCGACCTGGCGGATCGCCTCCCGCGACAGCGCCGCGCTGCGGATCACCAGCGCCACTTCGCTGTTCTGCAACTGCGAACGCAGGTCGAGGTTCATCGAGCCGATGACGGCGAGCCGGCCGTCGATGATCACCGCCTTGGAATGCAGGCTGGCGCGCGAGCCGGTCAGCGCCTTGGAGCCGCCGATGCCGCTGCCCAGGCCGAATCCGCCGCTGGCGCGGCGCGAACTGGCCGAGCCCGAGCCGGAGCCGGAGCCGAGCAGGTCCGCCACGGATTCGGGGTCGGAGCGCATCTCGTACAGCTCGACGCCCATGGCGAGCAGGTCGTCGCGGTAGCGCGCGTAACCGGCGTGGGCCGCGGGAGCGTCGTTGGAGGCCAGCGAGTTGGTCAGCACCCGCACCCGCACGCCGCGCTGGCGCAGCTCGCCGTAGACGGCCATCATGGGTGCACCGGGCACCAGGTAGGGCGAGACGATCAGCACGTCGCGTTGCGCCTGCCGCATCAGCGCCAGCAGGCCGTCGATGACCGTCTCGCCGGCATCGACCTCGTCGTCGCCGGGGCCGACCTTGCCAGGCTGGTCGACCAGCAGCGTCGACGGCGCCCAGGTCAGCGAGACCGTGGACAGATCGAGCGGCGGCCGCTGCGCGTGGGCGACATCCACCACGCTGACCGAGGGCAGGATGGTGGGAGCCGCCGTGACCGGCAGCACCGCGGACACCTGCTGCACCTGCGCCGCGTCGCCCTGCGCAGGCGCTGGAGCGGACTTGCGCAGCGACTCGAGGTCCTGGGGATCCAGCAGCCGCTCTACCGGATACGCGAGTTCGTCGTTCCAGAAGCGGTCGAAGCTGGCCGACATGTCGCGCACGATGCGGCCCGCGGCCAGCACGTCGAGGTCGACGAAGTTTTGCTTCTCGCCGCCACCGAAGTAGCGGTCGCCCAGGTTGCGGCCACCGGTGATGCCCCAGGCGTTGTCGGCGATGAAGACCTTGTTGTGCATGCGTTTCTGCATGCGCCTGACGTCGTGCAGCGAGCTGATGACCCGGCCCAGCATGCTGTTGCGCGGGCCCGGCAGCGGGTTGAACAGCCGCATCTCCACGTTCGGCTCGAAGGCCAGGCGCAGCACCTGCGCGTCGGCGCCGACGGAGTTGAAGTCGTCCAGCAGGATGCGCACGCGCACGCCGCGCCGCGCGGCCTCGCGGATCTTCTGCAGCAGCACTTCGGTGCTGGCGTCCGCATGGATGGCGTAATACTGCAGGTCGAGGCTGCGGCGCGCGCCCTCGACCAGGGCCAGGCGGCTGGTGAACGCGATGTCGACGTCCTCCAGCAGATGGAAGGCCGAGTCGCTGCGGGCGCCGGACTGCGCGCGCCGCGCCAGCACCAGTTGCCCGAGTGGCGTCTGGGCCGGGTCGGCGAAGGCCGTGGACCGGGTGCGCTGGTTGTTGGCCGGCAGGCTGGCGCAACCGGTGGCGCAGCCCAGGAGCAGGGCTGCGATGAGCCAGCGCCACAGTCGCAGCCGGGACTGCGGGGTCGGGGGGACGGTGGAGCTCGCGGTCGAGGTTTCCATGGCTGAAGCGACTGTAGCCGCGGCGTCCGCTTTACAGCAGCGCGGCAAGGTCAGCAATGGCCACGAACCGGTGACGGCGGCGGCCTACAACTGCCCCAGCGTCTCCCAACGCTCGAGCGCCTCCATAAGTTCCGTCTCGATGGCATCGCTGCGCTGCGCCAGCTGCACGGCGCGCGCAGGGTCGTCGCGGTAGACGGCGCCCGACGCCAGTTCGTCCTGGATGGCTTTCTGCTCCTGCTCCAGCGCCTCGATCCGCGCCGGCAACGCCTCGAGCTCGCGCTGCTCCTTGTAGCCGAGCTTGCGCCGCGGTGCCGCGGACGGCGGCGGCGATGCCGGCGATTTCTGCACCTGGGGCGCGGCCGGCGCGGCGGCGGCCGCGGCCAGCTCGCGCGAGCGGCGCGACTGGGTCAGCCAGTCCTCGACCCCGCCTTCGTATTCGCGCCAGCGGCCGTCGCCTTCGTAGGCGATGGTGCTGGTGACCACGTTGTCCAGGAAGGCGCGGTCGTGGCTCACGAGGAAGACGGTGCCTTCGTAGTCCTGCAGCAGTTCCTCCAGCAGTTCAAGCGTGTCGATGTCGAGGTCGTTGGTGGGCTCGTCCAGCACCAGCACGTTGGCCGGCCGCGCGAACAGGCGTGCCAGCAGCAGGCGATTGCGCTCGCCACCGGAGAGCGAGCGCACCGGCGAGGTGGAGCGCGCGGGCGAGAACAGGAAGTCGCCCAGGTAGCTCTTGACGTGCTTGCGCTGCTTGCCGATCTCGATCCATTCGCTGCCGGGGCTGATGAAGTCCTCCAGCGTGGCGTCGGGATCGAGCGCGGTGCGCATCTGGTCGAAGTAGGCCACCTGCAGGTTGGCGCCCTGGCGGATCTTTCCGCTGTCGGGCGCGAGTTCGCCCAGGATCAGCTTCAGCAGGGTGGTCTTGCCTGCGCCGTTGGGGCCGACCAGGCCGATCTTGTCGCCGCGCAGGATGGTGGCGCTGAAGTCGCGCACCACCACGCGCTCGCCGCCGCCTTCGCGCGGGAAGGACTTGCTCACGTGGGTGAGCTCCGCCACGATCTTGCCGCTGGGTTGGCCAGCGGCGATGTCCATGCTGACGCGCCCCAGGGCGTCGCGCCGCTGGGCGCGGCGCGTGCGCAGCTGCTGCAGGCGCACGATGCGGCTTTGCGAGCGGGTGCGCCGCGCCTCCACGCCCTTGCGCACCCACACCTCCTCCTGCGCCAGCAGCTTGTCGGCCTTGGCGTTGACCACTGCTTCCTGGGCCAGCTGCTGCTCCTTGAGCGCCTGGTACTGGCTGAAGTTGCCGGGATAGGAAAGCAGGCGGCCGCGATCGAGTTCGACGATGCGCGTGGCCACGCGGTCGAGGAAGGCGCGATCGTGGGTGATGAGGACGACGCTGCCGCGGAATTCCAGCAGCAGGTTCTCGAGCCATTCGATGGAGTCGAGATCCAGGTGGTTGGTCGGCTCGTCGAGCAGCAGCACGTCCGGCCGCCGCACCAGCGCCTGCGCCAGGGCGACGCGCTTGCGGTTGCCTCCGGACAGCGTGCCGATCAGCGCGCCGGGGTCCAGGTGCAGGCGCTGCAGGGTCTCGTCCACGCGTTGCTGCCAGTTCCAGCCGTCCTGGGCCTCGATGCGGCCCTGCAGGGCGTCGAGGTCGCCTTCGCCCTGGGTGTAGCGATCGAGCAGCGCGATCAGGTCGGCCAGTCCTTCGCGCACGGCGTCGAACACGGTCTGCTGCGGCTGCAGCGCAGGCTCCTGGGCGACATAGGCCGATTGCAGCCCCTGCTGGAACTGCAGGTCGCCGTCGTCCGGCCGTTCCAGGCCGGCCAGGATCTTCAGCAGCGAGGACTTGCCGGCGCCGTTGCGGCCGATCAGCCCGACGCGTTCGCCCGGTTGCAGCGAGAAGTCCGCGCCGTCCAGCAGCGGGACGTGGCCGAAGGCGAGGTGGGCGTTGGCGAGGGTGACGAGGGCCATGGCAGACGGGGCAAAGCGTGCGAGGTTAGCACCGCCGCCCAGCGGCGACGGGCGGCCTATTTCGACGCCGGACGGCTTGGCTATAGTCGATCGAGGACTTGAGAGAGGGTTCCGTGCAACTGAACATCAACGGCGCGCGACGCGAGGTCGACGCCGATCCGGCAATGCCGCTGCTGTGGGTGCTGCGGGACCTGCTGGACCTGACGGGCACCAAGTACGGCTGCGGAGTCGCGGCCTGCGGCGCGTGCACGGTGCGCGTGGACGGCCAGGCGGTGCGCTCCTGCGTGCTGCCGGTGGGTAGCGTGGCCGGCAAGGCGGTGCAGACCATCGAAGGCCTCGGCGCACCCGGCGGGCCGCACCGGCTGCAGGCCGCCTGGATCGCCGAGCAGGTGCCGCAGTGCGGTTATTGCCAGAGCGGCATGCTGATGGCGGCGGCCGCGCTGCTGGACAAGAAGCCCAGGCCCACCGATGCCGATATCGACGAGGCGATGACCAACATCTGCCGCTGCGGCACCTACCAGCGCGTGCGCGCCGCGATCAAGCGCGCGGCCGGGGCGCGGCCGTGAAGCGTCGGGGCTGGCTGCTGGGCACCACGGCGGCGGCGGGCGCGCTGCTGGTCGGCTGGGGCGTGTCGCCGCAGCGCTCGCGGCTGGGGCTGGCCAGCCTCATGCAAGCCGGCGAGGGCGACATCGCGCTCAATGGCTGGATCAAGATCCTGCCCGATGGCGGCGTGGTGCTGGCCATGCCGCGCAGCGAGATGGGGCAGGGCGTGCATACGGCCCTGCCCATGCTCGCGGCCGAGGAACTGGATGTGCCCTTGTCGGTGATGCGGATCGAACAGGCCGGCAGCGATGCGATCTACGGCAATGTGGCGATGTTGCTCGGCTCGCTGCCCTTCCGCCCGTCCGATGGCGAGCAGGAAGATGGCTTCAGCCGCGTCAAGGCGAGTCGCTGGCTGGTGGGCAAGGTGGCGCGTGAGCTCGGGATCAATGCCACCGGCGGTTCCTCGAGCGTTGCCGATGCCTGGGGCGTGGTGCGCCAGGCGGCGGCGACGGCCCGGGCCTCGCTGCTGGGGGCCGCGTCCTTGCAGTGGCGGCTGCCGGTGGAGGAGCTGCGCGTGGCCGACGGCGTGGTGACGCATTCGTCGGGCCGCTCCGCGTCCTATGGGGACCTGGCGCGCTACGCGGCCGCCACGCCGCCCGGCAGGGTGGTGTTGAAGGATCCCAAGCACTGGCGCGTGATCGGACGGCCGGCGCCACGCCTGGACGTGCCGGCGAAGGTGGACGGTACGGCGCGCTTCGGGCTGGACGTGCGCCTGCCGGGCATGCGCTTCGCAGCCCTGCGGCTGTCGCCCGTGCTCGGTGGCGCGCCGGCCCGGCTCGACCCGGCGGCAGCCCTGGCCATGCCCGGCGTCGAGCGCTTCGTCGTCGTGCCAGCCTATGCAGGATCGTCCGCCGGCTTCGCCGTGGTGGCGACCTCCACCTGGCAGGCCCGGCGCGCCGCCGAGGCGGTCGAGGTCAGTTGGCAGCCGCCGGGGGCTGAGGCGCCGGACACCGGGCGCATCGCCACCCAGCTGGAAGAGGCGGTACGAAGCGGCGCGGCGCACCAGTTCCACGCGCGGGGCGACGTCCAGGAAGCAGAGCGCAACAGCACCCGCACGATCGAGGCTTGGTACAGCGCGCCCTACCTGGCGCATGCCACCCTCGAGCCGATGAACGCCACGGCGCGCGTCGCCAACGGGCGCGTGGACCTCTGGGTCCCCACCCAGGTGCCGCAGATGTGCCGCGCCGCCGCGGCGCGCGTGGCCGGCGTGCCGCTGGAGCGCGTTCACGTGCACGTCACCTTGCTGGGCGGCGGATTCGGGCGGCGCCTGGAAGTGGACTACGCGGCCCAGGCCGTGCGCGTGGCCATGGACATGCCGGGCGTGCCCGTGCAGCTTGTCTGGTCGCGCGAGGAGGACACGGCGCATGACTTCTACCGGCCGATGCAGGTGGCCCGGCTGCGTTGCACGCTCGACAGCGAAGGGCAGCCCGCGGCGCTGCAGGTCCGGTCGGCCGGAGACGCGATCTCGCCGCGCTGGATCGAGCGCGGCCTGCCAGCGCTCGACGGCCCGTTCGACCTGCCGGACAAGACGGCCTCGGAGGGCTTGTTCGACCAGCCCTACCGCTTCCGCCACCAGCGCGTCGAGCATGTGTTTGCGCGCTCGGGCGTGCCCGTGGGGTTCTGGCGGTCGGTGGGGCATTCGCACAATGCCTTCTTCTCGGAGAGCTTCATCGACGAGATCGCGGCGGAACTGCGGCAGGATCCCGTCGCGCTGCGGCGCAGCCTCCTGCAGGGCGCACCCCGGCATCGCGCGGTGCTGGAGGAAGTGGCGCTGAGGTCGGGGTGGGGCCAGCCCTTGCCCGCGGGCCGTGCCAGAGGTATCGCGCTGCACGAGTCCTTCGGCTCCATCGTGGGTGAAGTTGCCGAGGTATCCCTGCAGGGCGGGCAGGTCCGCGTGCACCGCGTCGTGTGCGCCATCGATTGCGGCGTCGTCGTAAATCCGGCGATCGTGGCGCAACAGATGGAAGGCGCCGTCGTGTTCGGCCTCACCGCCGCACTGCACGGCCGCATCGACGTTCATGCGGGCGTGGTGCAGCAAAGGAACTTTCCCGACTACCCGATGGTCCGACTCGCTGCGACACCGCAGGTGGCGACCTTCATCGTCCCCAGCGACAGGCCGCCTGCCGGTGTGGGCGAGCCGGGCGTGCCGCCTGTGGCCCCAGCGGTGGCGAACGCACTGTTCGCCCTCACGGGCCGGCGGCAGCGAACTTTGCCGCTGAAGGTCTAGCGAAACCTGTTTTTATCGTGCTATAGTCGAGGGCTTCGCTGATGAGGTGTGCGACGGAAACGACGCAACGGCAGCAGCAAAGAAAGTTTGACAGGTCTTTCAAAAATCTGTTATAGTCGAGGGCTTCGCTGATCGCAGCGAGGTTGGCAAGAAGAGAAGGCGCGAAGCTGGACAGTCTTGCAGAAGATCGTTAACAACATACAGCCGAT
>JAEZKX010000424.1 GCA_023436025.1 Pseudomonadota bacterium
GTGCCGGTGCGCACGCCGCGCGGACACGCCCTGCGGACACCCGCAGCGCCGGCCCGGCCAGGGTGCGCGCGCCGCGCGGGCGCATCCCCACCAGCGCCCCCTCCCTCAAGCCCGCAACAAATCCAGCATCAGCTGGTGGAGCCGATGGCTGGGCTCCACCAGCGCATCGAGCACGCTGAAGTGGTGCAGGCCGGGCAAGGCCTCGCATACCGGCACGCGGCGTGCGCCCCAGGCCTCATGGATGAGGCGGTTCTGGCGGTGGTACTCCTCGCTCTCGTCGCCGCCACAGACCGCATAGAGCGTCCCCTGCCTCGGCGCCGGCAGCCGCGCCGGGCTGGCCTGCGCCACCTGGGCGGGCGTCAGCTGCAGCACCGGCTGGAGGAAAGTGGTCCGCATGATCGGGTCCAGGTCGTGCAGGCCCGAGATCGCCAGCGCATGGCCCACCAGGTCGCGCGGCAGGGCCGCGTCGTGCTGCTGCCAGGCGCTGGCCAGCAGCATCGCCGCCAGCTGGCCGCCGGCCGAATGGCCGGCCACCTTGATGCGCCGCGGGTCGCCGCCGTAACGCGCGATGTTGCGCCAGGTCCAGGCCACGGCGCGCACCATCTGCTGCACGATCTGCGGCACGCTCACGGCCGGCGCCAGCGCGTAGTTGGGCACCACCACGCAGGTGCCGTCGCGGGTGAAGGAGGGCGCCACGAAGGAGTGGTCGCTCTTGTCGAGTGAGCGCCAGTAGCCGCCGTGGATGAACACCAGCACCGGCGCATGGGGCTGGGGTGCCGTGAAGACGTCGAGCGTCTCGGCCGGCGCGTCGCCATAGCGCAGGTCGAGTTCGCAGGGAGTCTGGGCGCGGGCGCGCACCGAGTCGGCGGCCCAGCGTTGCAGGTACACGGGATGGTCGGGCACCAGCTCCCGGTTGTTGTACATGCGGTCGTACCAGTCGGCGCTTTTCTCCATGGACTACTGCTCTCCGTGCGGACGAGCAACATTTGGACACAACTTGTCAGAATTGGGGGTCGTCGCGTCAGTTTGACTTAAAAGTATTCCGTATACAGAATACGCTCATGCCTGCGCAGCTCCTTCAGCTCGAGACCTCCCCCGACCTGGTCGAGCGGGTCTACCGCAGCCTGTGCGACGCCATCAGCGGCGGATCGCTGGCGCCGGGGCAGCGCTTCACGCAGGAAGAGATTGCGCAGCAGCTGGCCGTGTCGCGCCAGCCGGTGTTGCAGGCCTTGCGTCTCCTCAAGAAAGATGGTTTCGTGGAAGACGCGCCCGGCCGCGGCCTGCAGGTGGCGGCCCTCGACGCCGAGCGCGTGCGCCATGTGTACCAGGTACGCGGCGCGCTGGATGCACTGGCCGCCCGGCTGGCCGCCGAACGGCACTTCCGTGTCGATGCGGCCGTGCTGGAGGCCGGCCGCCGGGCCGCACGCGGCGGCGACGTGCAGGCCATGATCGAGGCGGACCTGGCCTTCCATGCCGCGCTCTATGCAGCCGCCGGCAACCCCCTGATCGAGCAGAGCGCGCAATTGCACTGGCGCCACCTCAAGCGGGTGATGGGCGCGGTGCTGCAGCAGGCCGGCCAGCGCGAGACCGTCTGGGACGAACACGAAGAGATCGCCACCGCCATTGCCGCGGGCGAGGCCGACCGGGCCGCCCGCCTCGTCGAAGAGCACAGCCGCCGCGCCAGCGACAACCTGGCCGAGCGCCTGGCCGACGTGCTGAAGCGGCAAGCCGCCGACGGCACGCCGTCCTGACCACCAGCCACCGAAGGAGACGCCCCATGAGACTCACCCAGGAGCAACTCGCGCAGTTCGACCGCGAGGGTTACCTGTTCTTCCCCGGCCAGTTCACGCCGGAGGAGACCCGCACGCTGACCGAAGCCGTGCCGGGCTTGTATGCCCGCCGCGAGGCCTTCAACGTGCGCGAGAAAGGCAGCGACGCGGTGCGCACCAACTTCGCGGCGCACCTGTACAGCGAACCCTTCGCGCGGCTGGCGCGCCATCCGCGCATGGTGCAGCCGGTGATGGACCTGTTCGGCGAGCAGGTCTACATGCACCAGTTCAAGATCAACGGCAAGATGGCCTTCGAGGGCGACGTCTGGCAGTGGCACCAGGACTACGGCACCTGGCTCAACGACGACATGATGCCCACCGAGCGGGCGATGAACGTCGCCATCTTCCTGGACGACGTCAACGAGTACAACGGCCCGCTGATGTTCATCCCGGGCAGCCACAAGAAGGGGGTGGTCGACGCGAAGCACGACCTCACCACCACCTCGTACCCGCTTTGGACCGTCGACAACGACCTGATCGCGCAGCTGGTCGAGCGCGCCGGCGGCAAGGACGGCGGCATCGTCAGCCCCAAGGGCCCGGCCGGCTCGATGATCCTGTTCCACAGCTGCCTGGTCCACGCATCCACCAGCAACCTGTCGCCGTGGAACCGCGTCAGCGTCTACCTGTCGCTGTGCGCCGTGTCCAACCACATCCGCCGCTTCAAGCGGCCGGAGTACATCGCCCACCGCGACTTCACGCCGATCGCGCTGCTGCCCGACGACTGCCTGCGCAAGCCCTACCCCGTCGACCTGCCGTGGAAGGACGGCATGCCGGCCAGCGCGCTCGCCACCTCGCCCGAACCCATCGACCAGATCCGCCAGGCCGCCTGACCCATGTCGCTCCACGCACAACTGCAACGCCGCGCCGCCGAAGGCCGGCCCATCCGCGTCGGCCTGATCGGCGCCGGCAAGTTCGGCTCCATGTACCTGGCGCAGGTGCCGCGCACGCCCGGCGTGCACCTGGCGGCCATCGCCGACCTGTCGCCGGAGAATGCGAAGACCAACCTCGCCCGCGTCGGCTGGAAGCCCGAGCGCACCGAGGCGCGCTCCATCGAGGATGCACTCAAGACCGGCGCCACCCATGTGGGCGCCGATTGGCAGGCGTTGGTGCGCCATCCGGCCATCGACGTGGTGGTCGAATGCACCGGGCACCCGATCGCAGCCGTCGACCACTGCCTGGAGGCCTTCGCCCACGGCAAGCACGTGGTCAACGTCACCGTGGAAGCCGACGCCTTCTGCGGCCCGCTGCTGGCGCGCAAGGCCGCCGATGCGGGCGTGCTGTATTCCCTCGCCTTCGGCGACCAGCCGGCCCTGATCTGCGACCTGGTGGACTGGGCACGCACCTGCGGCTTCCCCGTGGTGGCGGCCGGGCGCGGCCACAAGTGGCTGCCGCACTTCAGCGAATCCACGCCCGACACCGTGTGGGACAACTGGGGCCTGACGGCGGAGCAAGCGCGCCGCGGCGGCCTCAATCCCAAGATGTTCAACAGCTTCCTGGACGGCTCCAAGCCTTCCATCGAGAGCACGGCGGTCGCCAATGCCACCGGGCTGGAAGTGCCTTCCGACGGCCTGCTGTACCCGCCGGCCAGCATCGAGGACATTCCCTTCGTCACCCGGCCGCGCAGCGAAGGCGGGCAGCTGGAGCGCAAGGGCATGGTGGAGGTCATCTCCTCGCTGGAGACCGACGGCCGCAGCATTCCCTACGAGATCCGCATGGGCGTCTGGGTGACGGTCGAGGCCGAGACCGAGTACATCAAGAACTGCTTCGAGGAGTACAAGGCCCACACCGACCCGAGCGGGCGCTACTTCACGCTGTACAAGCGCTGGCACCTGATCGGGCTGGAAGTGGGCATGTCGGTGGCCAGCGTCGCGCTGCGCGGTGAAGCCACCGGCGTGGCCACCTGCTGGAACGCCGACGTGGTGGCCACCGCCAAGCGCGACCTGCAGCCGGGCGAGATCCTCGACGGCGAAGGCGGCTACACCGTGTGGGGCAAGCTGCTGCCCGCCGACACCTCGATGCGCATGGGCGGCCTGCCGCTGGGCCTGGCGCACGACGTCAAGCTGGTGCGCCCGGTGAAGAAGGGCCAGAGCCTCAGCTGGGCCGACGTGGCGATGGACACCTCCACCCGCGCCTACCAGGTGCGGCGCGAGATGGAGTCCCTTTTTGCGACGCCGGCGCTGAAAGCCGCATGAAACGCGGCCGCGCGTTTGCTACAATGGCGTTCGTTGTGGGGGGGTAGCTCAGCTGGGAGAGCGTCGCGTTCGCAATGCGAAGGTCGGGAGTTCGATCCTCCTCCTCTCCACCACAATGATCCCAAGAAGGCCTTGCACTGCAAGGCCTTTTTCTTTTGGCGCACGGCGTTGCCGATGAAGGCCGGCCACTTCGCCGAACCAGAATCAGCCGCCCGTCACCTTCCGCACATGCGCCAGGATCGCGTCCTTGATGGCGACGAAGGCGGGATCCTCCAGCAGCGTCGCGCGGCACCACAGGTGGATGTTGCGCGGCTGCGGCGGCGCCGGCAGCGCCAGCTCCACCAGCGGCAGCAAGGGCTGCAGCAGGCGCAGGGGAAAATGCGGCAGCACCGAGAGGTGCTGCCCCTGGGCCAGCAGGCGCAGGAGAATGAAGGCATCGCCCAGGATGGTGACTTCGGTGCGCGGCATGGCAACCCCGGCCTGCTCCAGCATGTCGCGCACATGCTGGTCGAAGGGCGAGGTGGCGCCCAGGCTGATCCAGCCCTGGCCCTCGCTGGCGCCGGGGGCCAGCACGCCACCGGCAGCCAGCGGGTGCGTGGGCCCGCAGAACACGCCGAGATCGTCCTCCACCAGCAGGAAGCGCTCGATGCCCGGCGGCGGCCGGTCCAGCCACGAAGGTGCGATCACCAGGTCGTGGCGGCCGTCGACCAACTGGTCCACCAGCACATGCGGGCGGTCGCTCAGCAGGGTCAAGTGGATGTCGGGATGCTGCCGCAGCAGCTCCTGCGCCAGCCCGGGCAGCAGCGCCGCGCCCACCAGCGGACCGGTGCCGATGCGCAGCGTGCTGCGCAGGCCACCGCGATGGCGGGCGCTGACCTCCGCCGCGTCCTTCAGGCGCCTGGCGATTGCCCGGCCCTCGCGCGCCAGCATGTCACCCAGCACCGTGCTGCGCACGCCGAAGCGGCTGCGTTCGAACAACCTGCCGCCGGCCTGCATCTCCAGCGTCTGCATGTTGTGCGTGAGGGTCGGCTGGGTCAGGTGCAGATGCCGGCTGGCCTGGCTGATGGAGCCGTGCTCCAGGATGGCGGCAAGCTGCACCAGGTGGCGGGGATCCATCGAAAAACTTAAATCCAAATCGCTGGAAATCGATTTTACAGATGGACGTGGGCTTCCTAAGCTCGCGGTTCCGTGAAGAAACCCAACCTGATCTACATCGTTGCCGACGACCTCGGCTTCGCCGACCTGGGCTGCTACGGGGGCCGTGAGGCGGCCTTCGGCGCCGTGTCGCCCAACATCGACGCGCTGGCGGCCGGCGGGCTGCGCATGACGCAGGGCTATTCCAACTCGCCGGTGTGCTCGCCCACGCGCTTCGCGCTGATGACCATGCGCTACCAATACCGCGTGCGCGGCGGCATGGAAGAACCCATCAGCAGCCGCAGCAAGGGCAGCACCACGCTGGGCCTGCCGCCTGCAATCCCCACGCTGCCGGCGCTGCTGCGCGATGCGGGCTACGCCACGGCCCTGATCGGCAAATGGCACCTGGGCTACCCGCCCGCCTTCGGCCCGCTGCGCTCCGGCTATGACGCCTTCTACGGCATCATGGCCGGCGGCGCCGACTACTTCACCCATTGCTCCGGCAAGGGCGACCACGACCTCTACCTGGGCGAGGAACAGCACCACGAGCCGGGCTATCTCACCGACCTGCTGTCGCGCCGCGCGGTCGACTACGTCGAGCAGCAGGCCGCCGCCTACAAGGCCGGCAAGCCCTTTTTCCTCAGCCTGCACTACACGGCGCCCCACTGGCCCTGGGAAACGCGCGAGGACGCGGCCGTCGCCGAGCAGGTGAAGGACAACCTGTTCCACCTCGATGGCGGCAATGTCGAGACCTACCGCCGCATGATCCACCACATGGACGAAGGCATCGGCTGGCTGGTCGAGGCGCTGCGGCGCAACGGACTGCTGGAGGACACGCTGATCGTCTTCACCAGCGACAACGGCGGTGAACGCTTCTCCGACAACTGGCCGCTGGTAGGCGGCAAGATGGACCTGACCGAAGGCGGTATCCGCGTGCCCTGGATCGCCCACTGGCCGGCGGTCATTCCGCCTGGCAGCGTCAGCGAACAGCACTGCATGACCATGGACTGGTCGGCGACGCTGCTCGACGTCGGCGGCGGCAAGCCCGATCCGGCCTACCCGCTGGACGGGGTGTCGCTGGCCACCGTGCTGCGCGAGCCGTCACGCAGCTTCGAGCGGCCCCTGTACTGGCGCATGAACCACCGCGGGCAGCGCGCGCTGCGCATGGGACCCTGGAAGTACCTGAAGGTCGACGAGCACGAGTACCTGTTCGACCTGTCCGCCGACGAACGCGAGCGCGCCAACCTGGCGCGCCGGCACCCCGAGCGCTTCACCGCCATGCGCCAGGCCTGGCTCGATTGGGACGCCACCGTGCCGGCCATTCCCGAAGACGCTGCCGTGAGCCTGGGCTATTCCGCCGCCGACATGCCGCAGCGCTGACCCCGATCCACGAACCAAGGAGACACCCACCATGACGAAACCCACGACGCTCGCACGCCGCGCCGCCCTGCTCGGGCTGCTGGCCTGCGCCCTGCCCTGGACTTCGGTCCAGGCCCAGGCCCAGAACTGGCCGACCAAGCCGATCAAGCTGCTGGCCCCCTCCACCCCGGGCGGCCCGCCCGACGTCTATGCGCGCGCGCTGGCCGACTACCTGCAGAAGGCACTGGGCCAGGCGGTGGTGGTGGAGAACGTGCCGGCCGCCGGCGGCATGATCGCCGCGCAGCAGATCCAGCGCGCCGAGCCCGATGGACACACGCTGCTGGTCAATACCGCCGGCATGATGACCATCACCCCCAATGCCAATCCGCGCGCCCGCTACCAGGGCGCCGACTTCGCGCAGATCTGCCAGGGCGTGGAGGCCGGCCTGGTGCTGGCCACGCATCCGAAGGTCGGCGCCGGCAACTTCGCGCAGCTGTCGCAGTGGATCAAGGCGCAGAAGCCGCCGCCGCCCTATTCGTCCTACTCGGCGGGCTCGCCCGCGCACTTCCTCGGCTACCAGCTGTCGGAAGCGCTGGGCGTGGACATGACGCACGTGCCGTACAAGAGCAGCCCGCAGCAGATCACCGACATGATCGCCGGCGTGGCGCCGCTCGGCTTCGTGCAGATCGCCACCGCCGCGCCGCACATCAAGGCCGGCAAGCTGGTCGCCCATGCCACCACGGGGGACAAGCGCTCGCCGCAGCTGCCCGACGTGCCGACCGTGGCCGAAGTGGGACTGCCGCAGCTCGCCACCACCGTGTGGTTCGGCCTGTCCGGACCGAAGGCCCTGCCCGCGCCCATCGTGCAGCGGCTCGCGCAGGCGCACGAGCAGTTCCTCGCCGCGCCCGAGACCCAGGTGCGCATGAACGCCGGCGGGCTGGTGGTGACGCCGGGGCTCTGCGGCGCGGCCTTCCTGAAGAAGATGGAAGCGGAGACGGCGCGCTGGGCCCGGGTGGTCAAGGCCACCGGCTTCGTCGCCGACTGAGCAGCGAGCGCCCGCTGTCCCTGAACCCTGCGCAGCTCGGACCCGAAATGGCCGCCGCGCAAGAGCAGGGCCAGCGCCGTGTGATACACTTCGCTTCGTTGGGTTCTTAGCTCAGTTGGTAGAGCAGCGGACTCTTAATCCGTAGGTCGTAGGTTCGAATCCTACAGGACCCACCACCCACACACAGCCCGCAGGGCCGGCAGGAGCCGCTACGAAAACCGTAGCGGCTTTTTTGCTTTTGCGGCCCCGCTTTTCACGCACCGCACCTTTGACCGGCGCGCAATCGATGCACGTGCTCGGCGTGCCCGGATCAGGAGTGAACCTGGACCGCGGATGTGGCGTTGCGGCGACGTTTGCGCCGCAAATTTCGACGCGCCGGCGACCTGCCCGTCGAATAGGCAATCTTTGGAAAGCCAGTACTGGCGCGGCTTGCGCGGGGTCTCCACACGATTGTCCACAGCGTTCTCCACGCGCGCTGTGGGGATGTGGACGCGAGCGTTGTGGTAGGCCGAGCGGCGCCGGGCAAGCGCGGCCGTTGTCATGCCCGGCGCACGCACGAGGCACTTGCCGAAGGCGGCCGTCGCCATCCGCCTACCTGTCGGGCTTGGCGCGTCTCGCACACTGTCCGCGTGAAACAGCCCCAGCTCCATCAGGTGCCGGACCTCGCGCCGGAATCACAAGCCCTGCGGCGGGCGCAGTCGATCGACTGCGACGAGAACGATTTCGCCATCGGCGTGTGCAACGCCGACGGCCGCGTCATCGCCCGCACCATGCTCGACTGCTATCGGCAGGTTTCGCGTTTCTCGCGCGAGATGCGCAAGCTCGGTTATGCGCCGCTGGTGGTGGACGACGAAAGCCGCATGCAGGGCTGCGACGTCTTGCTGGTGAAACCGCGGCAACGCACCGCCCACTAGAGCGGCCACGGCGAGACTAGGCCGCGCCGGTCCCCAGTTGCTGCTTGACCCCGGCCAGCGCCGCCTCGGCCTGCGAGCGCATGGTGCGCACCTGCTCGTGCTGCGCGTCGAGCTCGGTGGCCGTGATGCGGCCTTCGCGGAACTGGCGGGTGGCGATGAACAGGCGCCGCTCCGCCGACAGCAGCTGCATGTGCGCCTCGCGCCAGTCCAGCGGGCCGGCGGCCGTGCCTTCGGGGCTGCTGGCCAGCAACGCGTCGATGATGCCGACGATCTCGGCCGGCTCGACCGGCGAACGCAGGAAGCGGTCGGCGCCGGCGTCGAGCCCGGCTTGCACGTCCTGCTGCGTGACGGCCGCGGCGGTGATGTGGATGATGGGCGTGGCGGCGGTGCGCGGATGGGCCCGGATGAGGCGCGCCACTTCCAGGCCGTGGATGTCGGGCAGGTTCACGTCGAGCACGATGGCCGATGCGTATTCCGCCAGTTCCAGCGCCTCGGCGCCCGACAGGGTTTCCATGGTCTGGAACCCAGCGGCCCGGAGCATGCGGGCCACGGCATACAGCGTCGCCGGGTTGTCGTCGACGACCAGGATGGTCTGCAGGCGCCGGTGCTCCATGGCTCTGCATTGTAGTGCCAAGCCCGGCGGCCATGCCAATGAGCTTTCAATGTGACGCACATCGACGCACATGGCATGGTAATCAGCGCGGCAGCACGCACGCGCCTGGTCGCGGCCTCCCGCGCGGTACTCACGCGCCGTACTCGCACGCGCGGACGCGACGCGGCCTCGTGCGCCAGCACGTCGTTGACCCGCACCACCAGGCTGGCACGGTTGGCCACGCGCAGCTTGCGCAAGGGCATTGCCGAGGTGGAAGCGCACGGTCGGGTACCGAACGGCACCTGATGGCGTGGGGCGCGCTGCCGTCGCGCACGCCACCGGACGGGGACAGCGTGCGGGCGGCGGTACTGCTGCTTGCGCGAGCCGCGCCTACGCGCGCGTCATCGTCCGCGACAGCGCCTGCTGCGGCAGGTAGGCACCGTGGGCGCGCAAGGTTTCCACCAGGGCCTGGGTGTCGAGGTCATTGGCCGGCTGGCCGGTGGCCACCGACTGCGCGGCGGCGGTGCCCGCGGCCTGGCCCATCATGTAGGCGGCGGACTGGGCGCGGATGGAGCCGTGCACCTTGGTGTCGCTGGAATGGCAGCGGCCTGCCACCCACAGGTTCTCGGATCCGCGCGGCACCAGGATGCTGTACGGGATTCCGACGCACTCGCCGCGGCCCAGGTTGTCCTTGCCGTGGAAGTCCTTCATGAAGCGCTCGTACTCCTTGCGGCTGGTGTCGCTCGGATGCACGTCGGTCGGCCGGTTGTACACCGCCACCTGGTCGGCGAATTGCCGGCGCGCCAGGAAGTCGTCGATCCCGAGCTCGAATTCGCCGACGATGCGGCGCGAGTCGCGCACCCCCATCACCGGCGCCGTGGACACCAGTTCCACTTCCTCGCAGCCAGGCACGTACTTGCGGTAGAACTCGGTGTACTCCACCGCCAGCTTGCGGCCGAACACCATGCCGTCGGACAGGCTGCGCACCGACAGCGGGTTGAGGTTGAACACGTGGCCCGCGTTGAGCGTGGTGCCATGCCGCCCCACCCGGTTCATGCCGGGGAAGAAGCGGTCCTCCTGCGTGAAGAAACCGTCCTCGATGGCCCGGGGCACCAGTTCGCTGCGCACCCGCGCCTTCACGGCGTCCATGCCATGGCCTGCGTAGGCCGGATCGTTCCAGTTCATGCCGGCCAGCATCGAGCACAGCGTGCTGGGCGCCACCGTCTCGGTGTCGCGCAGCACCACCTTGCACTCGGCGCCGGTGAGCGCCGCCAGCGCGGCGTCGCCGGTGGCGTCGACGAAGGCCTTGGCGGGCACGTAGCGCAGGCCCTCGACGTTGGACAGCACCACGCCGTTCACGCGCCGGCCCGTGACGTCGGCTTCGACGACGCGCGTGAAGAAGCGCACTTCCACACCGGCCTGCACGGCGAAATCGTCGAGGATGCGCTTGAGGTGCTCGGGCGCGAAGGGCACCCAGCGGTTCAGTTGCTTGTCGAGGTAGTCGCGGGTCACCTGCGGCGCGAAGGCCTTCTGCTCCCACATGGTGGCGAGCAGCTCCTTCATGAAGCCGCCCACCAGCATGCGTTCGCCGTCGGACACCGGGCCGAAGGACGCGACCAGCCCGCTGGTGCCCATGCCGCCGAGGCAGCCGGTGGCTTCGGCCAGCAGAACTTTCAGGCCGAGGCGAGCGGCGCAGACGGCCGCCGCCGTGCCGGCCGGGCCGCCGCCGGCGACGACGAGGTCGTAGGGCGCATCCGAAAGGATGCTGCGGGACAACTGGTAGGTGGAACTCACGCGATCTTCCTTATTTCTGCGGCGCCAGCGGACGGGTCACCGCGGCGAAGCGTTTCATCTCGGCCTGGATGAAGGCGGAGAATTCGGCGGGACCGAGCGGCGCATGCTCGATGCCCATCTCGGCCAGCACCTTGGGCATGTCGGGGGCCTTCAGCACCGCCAGCAGGCCGTCGCTGACCTGCTGCGTGGCCTCGCGCGAGAGGCCCGCCGGCGCGGCGAAGCCGGCCCAGTTAACCACCTCGAAACCGGGCAGGGTCTCGGCGATGGCGGGCGCCTGTGGATAGAGCGGACTGCGCTGCGCCGAGGTCACGCCCAGCACCTTCATCTGCCCCGACTTGATGAAGCTCTCGGCCGAGCTCAGGATGGCAAAACCCATGGGCAGCACGCCGCCCACCATGTCGGTGTACAGCTTGGCCGCGCCGTTGTAGGGCACGTGCTGCAGCTCGACGCCACCCATGTGGTTGAGCATTTCCAGCGCCACGTGGGCCGCGGTGCCGATGCCGTTGGAACCCACCGAAACGCTGTTGGCCGGCCGTGCCTTGGCGTAGGCGATCAAACCCTTGATGTCGTCGAAGGGCACGCTGGCGGCGGCGACCAGCGCCACCGTGTAGAAGCCCACGCGCGCCAGCGGCTGCAGGTCCTTGATGTCGTAGGGCAGGTCCTTGCGCTGCACCGCGTTGATGCTCAGCGAGCTTCCCAGCAGGCCGATGGTGTAGCCGTCGGCCGGCGCGCGCACGACGACCTGCGTGCCGATCGACACGCCGCCGCCCGGCCGGTTCTCCAGCACCACCGGCTGCTTCCAGTGGGACTCCAGGCGGTCGCCCAGCACGCGGCCCAGGCGGTCGGCGGCGCCACCGGGGGGCTGCGGCAGCACCATCTTGATGGCACGCGAGGGGAACTTCTGGCCTTGTGCGAAAGCGGGGACGGCGGCGGCGGCGGCGGCGGCAGCGCAGGCCGCCAGCCAGGTGCGCCGGCTCAGGCCGGTCGGAATGGAATGCATCTTGTCTCCTGTTCTTGCGGCGGACTTCGCAGCGCCCGCCTGCGCGCATCGTGCGGCCGCGGCCCGCGGCGGTCAAATGAAAAGAGTTGGGCGCCGCTTAACCATCGGTTATGTTCGCCCGCATGAATCTGCGCCAGATGGAAGTGTTCCGGGCAGTGATGCTCACCGGCGGCGTCAGCGGCGCGGCGGAACTGCTGCACGTATCGCAGCCAGCGGTCAGCAAGGTGCTGGCGCAGGCGCAGCGTCAGCTGGGATTCGCGCTGTTCGCGCGCGTCAAGGGCCGGCTCGTGCCCACGCCCGAGGGGCAGGCGCTGCATGCCGAAGTCGACGCGCTGTGGCGCGGCGTCGAGCGAGTGCGCGATGTCTCGCGCACGCTGGCCTCGCCGCGCAGCGGCACCCTGAGCCTGGCGGTGTCGGCCAGCTTCGCCTCGTACCTGGTGCCGCGCGCCCTGGCGTTGCTGGCCGAGCGCTTTCCCGGCGTGCAGGCGCGCATGGAGGTGCTGGTCGCACCCATCCTGGTCGACGCCCTGCTGGACCACTCGGCCGACATCGCCGTGGCGCTGCTGCCCAACGAACATCCGAACCTGCTGCGCGTGCGCGGCTACCAGTGCGGCTTCGCCTGCGTCGTACCGCCAGGACATCGCCTGGCAGACAAGCAGACCGTCACGCCGCGCGACCTGGTGGGCGAAAGCGTGATCGGCTCGCCGCCCGACACGCCCTACGGCCAGGCCCTGCTGCGCGCCTGTGGCCGCACGGCCGGCGCGCTGCAGGTGCGCTTCCACGTGCGTTCGGCCGCCTCGGCCTGCTGGCAGGTGCAGGCCGGCGGCGGCATCGCGGTGGTCGACCGCGCGACCATCGCAGGCTCGGCCTTCGCCGGCCTGGCGGTGCGGCCCTTCCAGACCCGCGAGCGGCTGCCGGTGGCCGTGCTGCGCAACCGCTACCGCCCGCCCTCGCTGCTGCAGGAGGCCTTCTGCGAGGTGTTCGATGGGGTGTGGAAGCGTGAGATGGGTGCGTGAAGCATGTGAGGCAGGCTCGGGCGTCGCCGGCAGGCTCCAGGCGCAAGCGCGCAGCCATCACGGCATTGCCAAGCCGGCCAGGCCTACCGCAGGCCCTCCCACCAGTGCCGGTTGTTACGCGGCCGCCCCACCGTCAGCACCTCGCCGATCTCGGGTGTCGCCAGCACGATGGCCTTCTCCTGCGCCAGCGCGGCGACGCGCTCCAGCGGTTCGCGCCAGCCGTGGAAGGCCAGGTCGAAGGTGCTGTTGTGCACCGGGTAAAGCACGCGCGCGCCGAGTTCCTCGAAGGCGCGCACCGTCTCCTCCGGCGTCATGTGCACGGTGGGCCAGCCGTCCGGGTTGTAGGCGCCGTTCTCCACCAGGGCGACGTCGATCGGGCCCAGGCGCCTGCCGATCTCCGCAAAGCCGGGGAAGTAGCCGGTGTCGCCGGTGTAGAAGATCTGCTGGTCGCCGCTTGCCAGCGACCAGGCGGCCCACAGCGTCTTGTTGCGGTCCCACAGGCTGCGGCCCGAGAAGTGCTGCGCCGGCGCCGCGGTGACGCGCACGCCGTTCCATTCGCCCTGCTGCCACCAGTCGAACTCCTGGATGCGCTCGGCCGGCACGCCCCAGGCCCGCAGGCGCTCGCCCACGCCCAGCGGCACGAAGTAGCGCTGCACCCGCTCCTTCAGGGCCGCGATGGTGGAGGCGTCCAGGTGATCGTAGTGGTCGTGCGAGAGCACCAGCGCGTCGATGGGGGGCAGTTCCGCCAGCGTGATGGGCGGCGCATGGAAGCGCCTGGGCCCGGCGAACGTGAAGGGCGAGGCGCGCTCGCCGAACACCGGGTCGACCAGCCAGTAGCGGCCGCGCAGTTTCAGCAGGTGCGAGGAATGGCCCAGGCGCACGATGTGGTTGGCCTGCGGATCCAGCGCATCGAGCGCGGCGCGGTCGAGGCGGCGCACGGGAATGGCGTCGACCGGCACGGTGCCGACCTTGCGCTCGAAGAGGAAGCGCGTCCAGATCTCCCAGCTGGAGCGGTGCGGCTTGAGGTCGGGATTGGGCAGGTTGTGGAAGCTGCAGTCCGCCCTGGAGAACTGCGGCGAGGCCGCGTGGCGCGCATCGCAGCCCGCGCCCGGATCGGGGGTCGCGCAAGCCCCGAGCAGCAGCGGCAGCAGGCAGGCTCCGAATCGCTTCTTCATGACGACACCTTCTCCTGCGCCGCGTGGCAGCGCCGCAGCAATTCTGGCGCACCCAGCCGCTGCGTCCACCGCGCGAATGCGGGTGTGGGCCCGCGCCAGCGCAACTGCTCGACATCGGCGAACAGCGGCGCATCACGCACCAGGGTGGCGAGCTTCTTGAACAGCCGGGCGCGCTGCATCTGCGCGCCCACCACCTGCGGCGGAAAGGACTCCAGCGGCCCGTACTGGTTCAGCAGGCGTGCCGCGCCCACCCGCCCGATGCCCTCGATGCCGGGGTAGCCGTCGGCGCTGTCGCCCACCAGCGCGAGGAAGTCCGGGATTAGCGCCGGCGGCACGCCGAACTTCTGGCGCACGGCTTCGGCATCGCGGATGGTCCTGGCCTTGCGGTCGACCTGCAGCACGCGATCGCCTTCCACGCACTGCGCCAGGTCCTTGTCGGGCGTCCACAGCAGCACCTTCTCGACCCGTCCGTCTTCGGCGGCGATGCGCGCGGCCGAAGCGAGCGCGTCATCGGCTTCCAGCTCCACCATCGGCCAGACCGCCACGCCCATGGCGGCCAGGGCTTCTTCCAGCGGATGGAACTGGGCCAGCAGTTCGGCATCGATGCCGGCCGCGGTCTTGTAGCCGGGCCACAGCGCGTTGCGGAACGATTCGATCACATGGTCGGTGGCCACGCCGATGTGGGTGGCGCGCGTCTCCACCAGTTCCAGCACGCTCCTGAGCACGCCGACCACCGCGCCGTAGGGACGCTCGCCCGGCTTGGTGAAGCGGCGCTGGCCGTGGAAGTGGCGGAACAGCTCGTAGGTGCCGTCGATCAGGTCGATGACCATGGAGCGGCCATCATAGGCGCGGCGCGCCCGCACAAGCTCAGGCGAACAGGTGTTCCCAGGCGGCCCACGCGGCCAGGGCCAGGAACAGCCAGTCGAAGGCCGCCTGCGCGATCCGGCGGGCGCGACCGCCGGGTGTGGCCTGCTTCCCCGATGGGTCGGAAGTCTTCATGCCGGGCATTCTCGAAACCCAGCTTAAGAAGACCTTAAGTCGCCGGCGCCGGCAGCCGGATGCGGTAGGCGCGCCCGCCATCCGCATCGCCGCGCTCGAACGTGCCGCCGTGGACGGCCGCGACCTTGCGTGCCACCTGGTGGCCCAGGCCCAGTCCCAGGTTCCTCCCCGCCGGCGCGCCGGCGGCGCCCGACCCGTTGTCGCGCACTTCCAGCATGGGCGGCCGCGGCAGCACACGGACCTCGATGGACGTGCCGGCCGGCGTATGCGACAGCGCGTTCTCCACCAGGTTGCGCAGGGCGAGCTCCAGCAGCACCGCATGCCCTGCCACGATGCAGGTGTCGGGCGCATCGACCGCCAGCTCGTGGCCGCTTTGCATCGCCTGGCCCGCGAAGTCCGCCACCACGCGGCGGGCCAGTTCGGCCAGCTCCACCGGCTGCTGGCGCTCGGCCAGTTCCGCGCGGCTCGCGCGCGCCAGCGCCAGCAGGTCGTTCAGCACGGCCGCGGCGCGCTCGGCAT
>JAEZKX010000426.1 GCA_023436025.1 Pseudomonadota bacterium
CATCGCCAGCGGCCATCCGTCGCGACAGCCGCCGGGCCGCCTTCGCCTTCGCCTTCGCCTACGACAACGAGGAGCCATGACGATCAACAAGCGCCCCGTCCTCACTGCCGCATGCGCGGCCACGTTGCTGCTCGCCGGCTGCGCCAGCGGACTGCAGCAGCAGCCGTCCGCCACGCTGCCCGCCACCGCCGAAGCGCCGCCGCAGGCGGTCGACTGCCCGAAGGAAGTGCCGGCGGACACGCGCTGCCTGGGCGGCCGCGATTCCGCCGGGGCCTACTACCTGGTGGCCATGCCGGCGCAGTGGAACGGCACGCTGGTGCTGCACGCGCACGGCGGGCCGACGCTGGGTGCGCCGCAGATGGCGCGCAGCATCGCCGACCTCCAGCGCTGGTCCATCGTGCCCAAGGCCGGCTATGCCTGGGCGGGCTCCACCTTCCGCCAGGGCGGCGTGGCGGTGCGAGCGGCCGCGCAAGACACCGAGCGCCTGCGCCGCATCTTCGTGCAGCATGTCGCGCAGCCGCGCATGACCATCCTGCACGGCCAGTCCTGGGGCGCGAACGTGGCCGCGGTGGGCGCGTCGATGTTCACCGACGACGGCAACGGCAAGCGGCCCTACGACGCCGTGCTGCTCACCAGCGGCCTGGTCTCCGGCGGCAGCCGCGGCTACGACTTCCGCCTCGACCTGCGGGTGATCTACCAGGCGCTGTGCAAGAACCATCCGCGTCCCGACGAAACGCAGTACCCGCTGTGGATGGGCCTGCCACAGGGCGCGACCCTGACGCAGGCCGAGCTGCGCGGGCGCGTCAACCAGTGCCTGGGCCTCGACAAACCGGCGGCGCAACGCACGCCGGAGCAGCAGCGCAAGGTGCAGACCATCGTCGACGTGGTGAAAATCCCGGCCGCATCGATCGCCTCGCACCTGGCCTGGGGCACCTTCCACTTCCAGGACATCGCCTTCCAGCGCGCCGGCGGCCGCAGCGTGTTCGGCAACATGGGCGCGCGCTACCGCGGTTCGCCCGACGACGATGCCCTCAATGCCGCCGTCGCCCGCTATGCGGCCGATCCGCAGGCGCGCGCCGCCTTCGCCGCCGACACCGACCCGGACGGCCGCATTCCGGTGCCGGTGCTCACGGTGCACGGCATCGGTGACCCGACGGTGTTCGTCGAAGTGGAGGACAGCTTCCGCCGCACCATGGAGGCGGCCGGCAACGGCGCGCGCCTGGTCCAGACTTTCACCACCGACAGCAGCCACAGCTACCTGAGCGACCCGGTCTATCCCACGCTGCTGGCGGCGCTGTCGGCCTGGGCGCGCGGTGGCGCGAAGCCGACGCCCACGCAGATCGCGCAGCAGTGCGAGGCGATGCAGGCGCGCTTCGGCCCCGGCTGCCGCTTCCAGCCCGACTACCGGCCGCGGCCGCTGGCCACCCGCGTCACGCCGCGGGATTGATCCAGCGCAAGTCCCGCGCGCCGCGGCCGCGCGATCATGCGCGCTGCAACCCAGGAGACGCGCATGCACGTGGCAGCCCCCATGAACCCACCGCCCGCCCGCGCCGCCCCCCGCACGCGCGGGGCGCTGCAGATCATCCGCGACGAGCATGCCTCGGTGGCGGCGGTGCTGCAGTCGCTGCGCCAGCTGCTGCAGCGCGGCCCGGGCGAGGCGCCGCAGCAGTTCTTCGACGTGCTGCGCGCCATGCTGTTCTACATCGACGAGTTCCCCGAGCGGCTGCACCACCCGAAGGAATCCGACCTGCTGTTCCCGCGCCTGCTGCGCCGCGCGCCGGAGTTGCTGCCGGTGGTCAAGCGGCTGGAGGACGACCATGTGAGCGGCCAGGCGCGGGTGCGCGCGCTGCAGCACCAGCTGCTGGCCTGGGAACTCCTGGGAGAAGGCCGGCGCGCCGAATTCGAGCGCGAGGCCCTGGCCTATGTCGACTTCTACCTGCAGCACATGCAGGCCGAGGAGCGCGAGCTGCTGCCGGTGGCGGCGCGCGTGCTCGACGCCGCCGACCATGCCGCGCTCGACCGCGCCTTCCGCGGCAACGAGGACCCGCTGGCCGCGGGCCAGTCCGATCCGCGTTTCGAACGCCTGTTCACGCGCATCGTGCTGCGCGCGCCCGCCCCCATCGGCGTCGGTCCGGCCTGAGGGCTGGCGGCGGCGGGCCCGCGCCCTCCGTCGCACAAGCCCAGCCGCCCGGCCTGGGCGAAGATGCGGGCAACGACCCAACCACCTCTTTCAAGGAGACTTCGCCATGTTCAAGCGCATCCTCGTTCCCGTCGACGGCAGCGAGACCTCCACCAAGGCGCTGGTCGCCGCCCTGCAGCTGGCCCGCGAGAGCGGCGGCAGCGTGCGTGTGCTGCACGCGATCGACGAGCTCGCCTACTTCTCCGGCTTCGAGTACCCCGCCGAGGTCCTGGACCAGGTGATCGACTGGGGCAAGAAATGCATCGCCGATGCGCTCGAGGTCGCCCGGTCGTCCGGCGTGCCGGCCGACAGCCGGCTGCTGGACGTGCCGGGGCGACGCCTGGGCGACGTGGTGGCCGAGGAGGCCCGCGCCTGGGACGCCGACCTGGTGGTGGTGGGCACGCACGGCCGCCGCGGCGTCAGCCGCGCCCTGCTGGGCAGCGGCGCGGAGCAGGTCATCCGGCTGGCGCCGGTGCCGGTGCTGGTGATCCGCGCGCCCGAGGCGGACGCGGCCTGAGCAGGCCGGAGCGGCCACCTCGACCGCCCTGCCCATCGAAGCAGCACCGCCGGCAAACCCGCGCCAATGCTGGCTCGCCGGCCTTGCTCACGTCCTTATCCACAGGGTTGTACCCGGTCGGTGTGGATAGCCGTGGCACCCCTCTGCGCGGGACGCTGGACGCTGGACGCTGGACGCTGGACGCTGGACGCTTGACGCGGGACGCGGGTCCGGGGCCGGGGCCGGCGCGGAGATGGGCGCGCGGCCTTGCGGCGGCCCTGGTGACGTCCATTTGATCCTGCGCAAGTCGCGCGGCAGCGCCGGCGCGAATATGGACGCCTTTCTCCCGCCATCCTCTCACCCAGGAGAGCCCCATGTTCCAGCGCATCCTCGTGCCGATCGACGGCAGTGAAACCTCCACCAAGGCCCTGGTGGCCGCCCTGCAGCTGGCGCGCGAGAGCGGCGGCCAGGTGCGCCTGCTGCACGCGATCGAGGAGCAGGCCTACATCACCGGCTTCGAGTACAGCACGCCGGTGCTGCAGCAGGCCCTCGAGTGGGCCAGGAAGTGCCTGGACGACGGCCTGGACATGGCCCGGTCGGCCGGCGTGCCCGCCGACAGCCGCCTGCAAGAATTGCCCGGGCGGCGCCTGGGCGAGGTGGTCGCCGATGAAGCCCGGGCCTTCGAGGCCGACCTGGTGGTGGTCGGCACGCACGGCCGCCGCGGCATCAGCCGCGCGCTGCTGGGCAGCGGCGCGGAGCAGGTGATCCGGATGGCGCCGGTGCCGGTGCTGGTCATCCGCACGCCAGAGGCGGCGGAAGCCAGCGCCTAGGCAGCGGCGAAGCCGAGTAGGCAGGAGGGCACTAAGCCGCCTGCCGCAGCGTCCGCTGCGCTTCCTGCGCCAGCCGCTCGCCAAGGAACTCCAGCACGGTCCGTACCGACGGCAGCAGGCTGCGCCGATGCGGCACCAGCGCCGTCGTCACGACTTCACCGGCGGTCCACTTCGGCAGCACGCGCACCAGGTCGCCGTCGGCAAGATGCCGGGCGCAGATGCCCTCCGGCAGCGCAACGATCCCCAGACCCGCGGCGGCGGCTTGCACCAGGGCCACGCTTTCGTCGGCCACCAGTCGGGCGCGCGGCATCACCGCCACCTCTTCGCCGTCACCCTTGCCACGCAATCGCCATGTGGTGGCCTCGGCTCCCGTGAGCAAGCCCGCGTGTTCGGCCAGCTGCGCCGGCAGCCGGGGGTTGCCGTGTGCGCGCAGGTAGGCCGGACTCGCGACCAGCACCACCTGCTCGGTGGCCAGCACCCGCTGGACGAGACCGGAATCGGGCAGCGGCGCGAAGTGGCTGCGCAAGGCGATGTCGTAGCCCTCCTGGACCAGGTCCACGAAGCGGTCGCTCGCGTGCACCTGCAGTTGCAGCTTCGGATAGGCCAGCGCTAGCGCGGGGATGTGCTGCGCCAGCTGGAACTGCACCACGGGTACGGCCGCCGTGAGCCGCACGGTGCCGCCAGGTTCCGCCAGGCGCTGCTGCACCAGCTGCTGCGCGGATTCCACCTCGATCAAGGCCGCCCGCGCGTGCTGGTAGAAGTCCCGACCCAGCTCGGTCAGGCGGAAGCTGCGGGAGTTGCGTTCGATCAAGCGTGCGCCCAGGGCCGATTCCAGGGCCGCGACGCGCTTGCTGAGCGTTGACTTCGGAACCCCGAAGCGGCGCGCCGCCGGCGCGAAGCCGCCGCTGTCCACGGCTTGGGCGAAGAGGGTGAGGTCGTTCAGGTTCACGGGGCCATTGTCCACGCTTGTGGACGCTGGGTTGCCAAGCCGCCATCTAGGCGGGCAGCGTCCACGTCGCAAGAATCGCCTTCTCGTGAACACCCCCATGGAGATCCCGCACATGACCCCCGTGCTTTTCTACGGCGTCCCCGAAGGCTGCTCCTTCGGCTCGATCGTCGCGCTCGAATGGAGCGGCCTGCCCTACCACCTGTGCCGCATCGAGATGCCGGCCGAGGTGGGCAGCCCGGCCTACCGCCGCGTCAACCCTGTCGCCGAGACGCCCTCGCTGCTGACCGGGGATGGCCGGCTCGTCAGCGAGAGTGTCGCCATCCTCCACCACATCGGCGCACGCAGCCGCGATCCACACCTGGTGCCGCGGCAGGGCACCGCCGCCTTCGACCGCTTCAACCAGCGGCTTGCCTTCCTCAACACCGGCTTCTTCGAATCGTTCGCCGGGCTCTGGTACGCGCTGGAGCACGGCCTGTCCGAAGCCGAGCAGGCGCCGCTCAAGCGAATGTCGCACCGCAAGGTGCACAAGGCGCATGCCGACCTCGAGGCCTTGCTCGGAGACGACCCGTGGCTGGCCGGCGAGCAGCGCAGCGCAGTCGACGCCTACTTCATGGGCATCGCGCGCTGGAACGACTTCCACCAGGTCCTGGATCGGCGCGCATTTCCCCGGCTGCACCGGCTGCACGCGCGCCTGCTGGATGAGCCCGGCGTGCGCTTCGCGCATGCGATCGAGCACGGCGAACCCGCAGCGAGCGCCGGCGGGTTCCAGGGACATGTGCGCCTTCAGGAGGCACTGGCGGTCCGAACGCCGGCATGAGCGCCGCGAAGCCCGGCCGCCTGGTCATCGGCAATCCCGGCGCCCGCGCCGCACGTGCACGCGGCTTGCGCTGCATCAACCGGCGCGCCGCCCGATGCGCCCACCATGGCGTCTTTCTCCATCCGCAGCCGAGCCGACCCCCATGTTCAAGCGCATCCTGGTCCCCATCGACGCCAGTGAAACCTCCCGCAGGGCCCTGGCCTATGCCCAGCAGCTGGCCGCCCTGAAGGGCGCGCAGTTGCGCATCGTCCATGTGTTCGACGACGTGGTCTACCTCCACGGCTTCGAGTACGACAGCGGCGCCCTGCCGGCGGCACGCGCATACGCAGCCCAGCTCCTGACGGATGTCGCCGTCGAGGCGCATGCCGCCGGCGCCCATGTCGACAAGAAGCTGCTCGAAGGCTCGGGCCGCAGCCTGGGCGAGGCGGTGGCCGAGGAAGCGCGCGCCTGGAATGCCGACCTGGTCGTGGTCGGCTCGCACGGCCGCCGCGGCATCGGGCGCGCGATCCTGGGCAGCGGCGCGGAACAGGTGATCCGCCTCGCGCCGGTGCCGGTGCTGGTGGTGCGCTGAGAGCGCGCCCGCGCGGCGGCGGCTTCAGCCGCAGGCGCGCCGCAACTCCAGCACGCCGTCGGCCAGCTGCCGCACGGCGAATCCCTCGGAGCGCGCCAGCGCGGCCATCGCGCGGTTCTCCTCCAGGCACTGGCCCACCATCTCGCCGGTGCCGCGCTCCCGCAGGTAGGCCCGCATCCTGCGCAGCAGCAGGCGCCCGAGGCCCTGGCGCTGGAGCCCGGTCGCGACCTGCACGGAGAATTCGGCCCGCAGGTTGTCCGGGTCGCACACGGCCCGGATTTCGGCGACGATGCGCTCGCCGTCCAGGGCGACGAACGCCATCTCGCGCTCGTAGTCGATCTGGCAGTAGCGCGCCAGTTCGGAGGCCGGCACCTCACGCCGCGCGAGGAAGAAGCGCAGGCGCAGGTCGGCGGGACTGCAGGCGGCGTAGAAGTCGCGCAGCCGCGCGCCGTCTTCCGGGCGCACCGGCCGCAGGCGCAGCGCGTGCGCGCCCAGGCGCACCGTGTCCTCCAGGGCCGCGGGATAGGGGCGCAGCGCCAGATGCGCGGACTCGCCGGCCGGCGCGGGCTGCACGCGGATGCGGCCGTCGAGCGCCAGCACGCCGTCGGCGTCGGCCAGCAAGGGATTGATGTCCAGCTCCGCCAGCGCGCCGAGGTCGCAGGCCATCTGCGACACGCGCAGCAGCGCATCGACCAGCGCGGCCCGGTCCACGCCCGCCTCGCCGCGGTAGCCGCCCAGCAGCGCGCCGATGCGGGTTGCGTCGATCAGGGTCCCCGCCAGTTCGGCGTTGAGCGGCGGCAGGTCCACCGCGCGGTCGCGCAACACCTCCACCGCGGTGCCGCCGGCGCCGAACAGCACCACCGGACCGAACACGGCGTCGGTCGCGACGCCGACGATCAACTCGCGGGCGCGCGGCCGCCGCACCATGGCCTGCACGGTGAAGCCGCCGACCTGCGCGCCGGGGACGTGCCTGGCCACCGACTGGCGCATGCGGATCGCCGCGGTACGCACTTCGTCGGCTGACTGCAGGTTCAAGGCCACGCCGCCGACGTCCGACTTGTGGATCACCTGCCGCGACACGATCTTCAGCGCCACCGGGTAGCCCAGGGCCTCCGCTGCGTCCACGGCCTCCTGCACGTCGCGCACCCGCACGGTGGGCACGGTCGGGATGCCGTAGGCCTGCAGCACCGACTTGGCCTCCGCTTCGTCGAGCCATTCGCGGCCTTCCTGGAGCGCCTGCGCCAGCACCGCGCGCGCCGCCGCGGCGTCGACGGCCAGGCCGGCCGGCTGCGCATCGGGCAGCTGCAGCAGCGACGCCTGGTGCGCGTGGTACTGCGCGAGCTGCAGCCACGCGGCCACCGCGTGTTCGGGCGTCGCGTAGGTGGCCAGGCCCGCCT